>NZ_JBHVBO010000044.1:0-23844 GCF_042668085.1 Isoptericola sp. NPDC057391
GCTCGCGGGCGAGCCGCCGCCGCGCGTCGGCCACCTCGCCGAGGCGCCGCGCCAGGGCGGGCTCGGCCAGTGCCACCTCCCGCGCGACCTCGGCGGGCACCAGCACGGCCCGCGTCTCCTCCAGCGCCCGCGCCGTGAACGGCTCGGCCTGCCGGGCGAGGCACGCCTCGCCCGTGTACCCGCCGCGCTCGACGGGGGCCTCGACCGCCCGCGCGTCCGGGTCGGACGACGTGACGAGCTGCAGGCGCCCGCCCAGCACGAAGCACAGCCCGCGCGACCTCTCGCCCGCGCGGTGCACCACCTCGCCGGTGCCGTAGACGACCACCCGCGCACGGTCGTGGGCCGCGGCCGCGACGTCGTCCGGGACGCCGAACAGCTCCCCCACCTCGGCCAGCGCGGCCTTCGACGCGTCGTCCCCCGCGACCGCCCCCGGCGCCCCGCCGTCGAGCGAGAGCCCCGCCCGCCGCGCCGCGTACCAGAGCCAGAGACGGAACTGCGAGGCCGCCTCGCCGGCGTCGACGACGCTGCGCAGCGGCAGCGTGGTGGTGAACGCGTGCGGCCCGGTGAGCGCCACCGACGGCCGGGCGCCGGGGCGCAGCAGCGGCAGGTCGCGGGCCACGTCGAGCAGCACGCGCACCACCGCGGCGGGCGCGTCGTCCACCCCGAACGAGGCCTCCACCGTCGTGTCGTGGCGCCCCACCGGCTGGCTGCGGTTGACGAAGCTCGCGCCGCCGAGCGACGAGTTGGGGATGATGTGCACCCCCGAGCCCGTCTGGATGTGCACGGACCGCCAGTTCACCTCGACCACCCGGCCCGACGTCCCGTCCGCGGTGAGGTGGTCGCCGATCGCGAACGGCTGCTCGAAGAGCAGGAGCAGCCCGGACACGACCGACCCGATCGCGCCCTGCAGGGCGAAGCCGAGCACGATGCCGGTGACGCCGAGCGCGGCGAACATGCCGCCGACGTCCGCGCCCCACACCCACGACAGGACGACGGCGATGCCGACCACGACGAGGACGAGTCGCGCGAGCTCCACGAAGATCGACGGGATCCGCGCCCGCCAGGAGCCCTCGCGCGCGCGGGCGAACATCATCGCGTTCAGCGCGGACAGCACGAACACCAGCAGGGTCACCGCCGCGACGGTCGCGAGCACCTGCGCCCACACGTTCTCGGGCGGCACCTCGGCCGCGAACCGCACCAGCACGAACAGGCCGAACGCGGGCACGACGACGGTCCGCAGGAAGGCCACCGGGCCCAGGAGCGCGCTGCCGCGGCGGCGCAGCAGGTCCTGCACCTGGGTGAGCCCGAACAGCAGGACCGGGACGCCGACCACCACCACGACGACCCAGGTGAACCACGGCTCGGCCAGCAGCGACGTCATGGCCGGTCCTCCAGCCGCCACACCGGGTGCTCGCCGTCCGGCCCCCGGATCGTGCCCGCCTCGACGAGGTCGAACTGGCCGCGGACCGTGTCGTAGACGAGGTCGGTGACGTAGATGCCGGGCTCCGGCTCCTGCGCGTGCATGCGGTAGGCGAGGTCGACGGCGTCGCCCCACAGGTCGTACATGACGCTCGCGCGGCCGACGATGCCGCTCGTCACCGTGCCCACGTTCACCCCCGCGCGCAGCGCGAGGTTCGCGTCGTGCCGGGCGTTGAAGCCCGCGACCGCCCCCTGCAGCTCCTGGGCGAACTCGACGACCCGGCGCGTGTGGTCCACCCGGGGCACCACGAGGCCGCAGCTCGCGAGGAACCCGTTGCGCAGGGAGCGCACCTTCTCGACGCCGGTCCGCTCGGCCGCCTCGTCGAACGACCGCACCAGCTCGTTGAGGTGGTCCAGCGACTGCCGCGAGTCCATGCCGGCGGTGAACTCCTCGAAGCCCACGAGGTCGGCGAACACCACGGACACGTCCTGGTAGTCCTGCGCGATCGTCTCCTCGCCGCCCTTGACCTGCTCCGCGACGTCGGGCGGCATGAGGCTCAGCAGGATGCGGTCCTTCTCGCGCTGCTCGGCGTCCAGCAGCTCCTGCTTGGTGCGCAGGCTGCGGCTCATCTCGTTGAACGCCTCCGACAGGTCGCCCACCTCGTCGTTGGTGCGCACCCGCACCTGCGCGTCGAGGTCCCCGCCGGACACTGCCCGCACGCCCGTGACGAGCGACCGGACCGGCCGCACGAACACCTGGGCCAGCGCGAGCGACGCGATCGCCGCGAGCAGCAGCATGCCGGCGATGGCGAGCACGAGCTGGCGCTGGAAGTCGCTCACGGGCGCGAAGACCTCGGACGGGTCGACGGCGGCGGCGATCACCCAGTTCAGGCCGGGCACGTCCACGGGCGCGTACGCGACGATGACGTCCTTGTTGCGGTACCCGGTGGTGCGCACGATGCCGGTGTCGCCGTCGAGCGCCGCCTCGATCGCCGTCGAGCCCACCGCCTGTCGGAGTATCGGGTTCTCGAGGCGCACGACGGTCTCGGCCACGTCGCGCGGCATCCCGGCGGCGACGACGCGCTGCAGGTACTCCTCCGGGTCCTCCACGAGGAGGCGGGACGTCGAGCGCATCAGGCCGTCCGGCCCCACCAGGTACGTCTCCCCGGTCTCGCCGAACCCCGCCTGGCGCCACTGCGCGTCGCTCGTCATCACCTGGTTCAGGCGGTCGGTCGACGCCTGGATGGCCAGCACGCCCAGGGTGCGACCGTCGTCCTGGATCGGGGACATCGCGAACTGGGTGGGCGCCTCCGCCAGCGGCTGGTACGGCTCGAAGTCGGCGATCCCGACGAAGTCCTCGCCGTTCGACGTGACGGCCTCGCGGAACGTCGACTCGAGCGACCCGCCCGCGTACGGGCCCGACAGCACGTTGGTGCCGAGGTCCACCCCCTTGTACGCCGAGTACACGACGTTGCCGTTGGCGTCGATGAGCAGCAGGTCCTCGAAGTCGTTCTGCGTGACGATCTCGCGCAGCGTGTCGTGGAACCGCGCGTGCGCCTCGGACCAGGCGCTGCCGTCCCCCGCGTCGTCGACGGCGAGGGCGGCGTCGTAGTCGAGCCCGGGGTCCACGTAGTGCGCCTGGAGGTACCAGGCCGCGGGCGTCGTGGGCAGGAACGACTCGACGGTGAACTCCTGGCCCGTGTTGTCCGCGAGCTCCGGCAGCAGCACGTCGGAGTACGCCGAGGTGACCTGCTCGCGCTGGGCGTCGGAGACCTGCGCGTCCCGCAGCTAGCGCCAGCCGGCCTCGAAGGCCGCCATCGACCGCTCGGCCGTGCGCGAGTTGAGCACGACGGCGCGCTGCAGCCCCGTGAAGTACGAGGCGACCTCGCGCGCGCGGCTCTCGCGGATCTGCGTCACCTGCTGCTCGGAGGCGCGCTCCAGCGCGGCGCTGCCCGACCGGTAGCCGATCCAGCCCACGACCAGGGCCGTGACCAGCGCGATGCCGAGCAGCATCACGAGCAGCTTGTCTGGATCTCGACGCGCAACCGGCGACGACGGCGCGGCGCGGCGCCGGCCGGCGCGGCGTCGGGCGCCTGCCGGGCGGGCGGCGAGACGCCGTCGTCGTCGGGCGCGACGGGTCGGACGGTCTGAGTGCTCACGGACTTCCCCCCCGGTGCCCGAGTCGACCGATGTGACAGTGCTGCGGTCACGCCAGTCTGCGATGCCCGGGGCGATCGTGCGCGTCGAAACGGTACGAGGACCGCCCCGGGTCCTCGCGCTACAGCCCGGCGAGCGCGACCAGGGTCACCAGGACCACCACGAGGGCGATGCCCGACGCCGCCACGACGTGCACCGCGGGGCGGCGGCGCAACACCGCGACGAACTCGCGCAGGTACGCGCTGGGGAAGAAGTAGCCCGCGGTCGGGGCGCCCACCGCGTGCACGTCGAGGCCGAGGTCCATCGCCTCCATGGCGGCGCGCGGCGCGTGGTAGTTGTTCGTCGCGACGAGGTACGGCCCTTCGGTGCCATGCGCCCGCAGGACGGCGACGCCGAGGGTGAGGTTCTCGCGGGTGGTGCGCGCCCGGTCCTCGACCAGCACGCGGTCGGCCGGCACGCCGTGCTCGACCAGCCACTCCCCCATCGCGACGCCCTCCGGCCGGTCCTCGTCCGCGCCCTGGCCGCCGGACGGGACGACCGGCACCGGGACGCCGCCGGACCCCAGACGCTGCGCGGCGTCCCGCCCCACGGCGAGGCGCGCCGCGAGCAGGGGCGGCACCCGGCCGCCCACCACCTTGGAGCCCAGCACGATGACGCCGTGCGCGGGCACCCGGGCCGCGTACCGGCGGTACAGGAGCGTCTGGGTCACGAAGCCGAGGAACACGAACCCGAGCCAGGCCGTGCCCAGCAGCAGGCCCGCGACGAGGCCCCACGCCCAGGACGCCTCCAGCACCAGCGGCGCCGCGACGACGAAGGGCGCGGCCAGCATGGCCAGGCCCACCAGCAGGGACAGCAGGTTGCCGAGGCTGCGGCGCTCGCGGCGCACCATCGTGAGCCCGTTGGCGACGAGCACCACGGGCAGTGCCATCAGGCCCAGGCCGAGGACGCCGAACAGGACGAACGTGACCCAGCCCATGGCGGTCGTGCCGCCGGGGACCAGCGCCACGAGCTGCCCCAGCACGCCCACCCCCGTGTAGACGACGGCGAGGGCGAGGAACCCGTTGCGCAGCCGGCGGCGGTCCACCCGCAGCGAGTGCGCCAGCCAGGTCGCCCAGAGGCCGCAGATCACCGCCGAGCCGACGACGGACCAGACGGTGGCATTGACCTCGGCACTCACGCCCGCAGGATAGGTGGGCGCGCGGCGATAAAACCTGGGTGCGCGTGGCGCGTCGTGGTCGGATGCGGGGATGACCTCACGCATCTCGCACACGACGTTCGACTGCCGCGACGCCTACGCCCAGTCCGAGTGGTGGAAGCAGGTGCTCGGCTACGTCGACGTGCCGGGCGACCCCAACCTGCCCGGCCACGAGGAGTGCATGATCGTGCCGCCCGCCGGGCACGACGCGCCCGCCGAGAGCCACGGGCGCCTGCTGTTCATCGAGGTGCCCGAGCCCAAGACCGTGAAGAACCGGGGGCACCTCGACCTGCGCCCCACGGACCGGACGCAGGCCGAGGAGGTCGAGCGCCTGCTCGGTCTCGGCGCCACGCAGGTGGCCGACCTCCGCCGCCCGGACGGCCTGGGCGGCTGGGTGGTGCTCGCCGACCCGGAGGGCAACGAGTTCTGCATCCTGCTCAGCGACTCCGAGCACGCGACTCTGCTGGCGGCGCGGGAGGCGTGACCCGCGGGCGCGGCGTCGCCGCGCGGGCCGCGAAGACGGCCACGACGAGCAGCACGACGACGGCGAGCATCGCGAGGCGCAGCCCCAGGTGCTCCCCGAGGAAGCCGAGCAGCGGCGGGCCCACGAGGAACGCGAGGTAGCCGCTCGTGGCGACGGCGCTGACCCGCCCGGCGCCGCGCTCCGGGTCGTCGCCCGCCGCCGAGATCGCCACGGGGAACCCGAGCGACGCGCCCAGGCCCCACAGCGCGACCGCGACGCCCGCCACGACCGGGCTCGGTGCGAACACCACGGCGAGGATGCCGGCGATGGCGCACAGCGCGCTGACGGACAGCACCGCGGCGCGGCCGAACCGCTCGACCACCGGTCCGCCGCTGAACCGGCCCACCGTCATCGCCGCGGCGAAGCCGGCGTAGACCAACGAGCCGTGCGTGGCCGACATGCCGTGGCCGTCGACCATGAGCAGGGGCAGCCAGTCGTTCGCGGCGCCCTCGGCGAACGCCATCGCGAGCACGACGACGCCGATGAGCACCAGGCGCCCGTCCCGCCACACGCTGGGCCGGCGCTCGCGCGGGGCGCCGGCCTCGCGCGCCTCGCGGGCCTCCTCGCGGCCGGTGGCCGCCGGGATACCCGGCGTCGCCCAGGCCACGAGCGCGGCCATGACGGCCGCCATCGCGAGCAGGTGCCACACGACGGGGAAGTCGAGCGCCGTGAGTGCGATGCCCACCAGGGCCCCGACGACGGTGCCCAGGCTGAAGCTGCCGTGCAGCGCGGGCAGCACCGGGCGCCCCGACTCGACCTCGAGGGCCGCGCCCTCGATGTTGAGGCCGATCTCGCCGAGCCCGCCGCCCAGCCCGACGAGCAGCAGGCCCGCGAACGCCCCCGCCGCGAGGCCCGCGGACGCGGCCAGGCCGATGATCGCGACGCCCGCCACCACCAGCAGGGAGCCGACCAGGATCACCGGGCGTGCGCCCCGGCGGCGCACGATCGGGCCCGCCGACAGCACGCCCGTCATCGAGCCGACGGACAGCCCGAAGAGAACCAGCCCCATCCCCGCGGTCGACGCGCCGAGCGCGTCCCGGACGTCGGGCGTGCGGGTGATCCACGACGACATGCCGAGCCCCACGAGCAGCGTCAGCGAGAACAGCGACAGGCGACGGCGGAGCTGGTCGGGCACGCGGTCGATCGTATCCACGATTCTCGTATCGATTCGACCGCGGTCGGGCGGGGCCGGCCGCGCCGGACGGTCACGCACCCGTCTGCTCCGCGATGCTGCGCACCACGCGGGCGGGGTTGCCCACCGCGACCACGTTCGCGGGGACGTCGCGCGTGACGACCGAGCCGGCGCCGATCACGGAGTTGTCGCCGATCGTGACGCCGGGGCACACGACGACCCCGCCGCCCAGCCACACGTTGTCGCCAAGGGTGATGGGCTTCGCGGCCTCGAGCTTGTCGCGCCGCGGGGTGGGCTCCACGGGGTGGGTCGGGGTGAGGAGCTGCACGTTCGGGCCGATCTGGCAGTCCGCACCGATGACGATCGGCGCCACGTCCAGCGCGGTGAGGTGGTAGTTGACGAACGTGCGCGGCCCCACGTGCAGGTTCTCGCCGTAGTCGACGAACAGCGGCGGCCGGATCGCGGCGCCCTCGCCCAGGGAGCCGAGCAGCTCCTCGAGCACCGGGCGCGCGCCCGCCGGGTCGTGGGGCGCGGTGCGCGCGTACTCGTCCTGGAGCCGCGCGGCCCGCAGGGCGCGGCGCTCGATCTCCGGGTCGTCCGCGATGTACAGGTCGCCCGCGAGCATCCGCTCGTGGTTCGTGCGCGGGTCGCCGGCGAAGTGGTCCGTGGTCATGGCGACGAGGGTATCGGGCTTGTGTACGACCGTACACATCGTCACCGTCAGGCCCGCGCGCGGGTGAGGTTGCGGCGTCCGCGCGCGCGGGGCGCACCCGCCGCCTACTTTTCCCGCAGGGGCGTCCGCCCCGGTGGTTCGAGAGGTGAGGACGGGCATGGGCGGCATCGACGCAACGGGCGGCATCGACGACGGCGGCACGCCGGGACCCGCCGCGCCCTGGCAGGACTTCTGGGAGCGCGGCGGCGTCGGGCGCGCGGTGCTCGCAGCCGCCGTGTACCTGGCGCTGTACCTCGGCGGAAGCCTGGTGGTGGGCGCGTGGTTCGCGCACGCGGTGGACCCGGACGACCTCTTCGCCACTCCCGCCGGAGTCTTCGTCGCCCTCGCGCTGCCGCTGCTCGTCGGCGCCGTCGTGCTCGTCGTCTTCGTCGCGTCGCTACGGTGGTTCCCGGTGATTTTCGGGCCGCAGCCCGCGGGCCGGGGCTGGATGTGGGTGGCTCCCGCGCTCGTCCTGGCACCCGTGCTGCTGCGCGCCCTCGGCGTCGACTACGGCGCGTACGCGGCCGGCGTCGTCGCGACCACGCTGTTCGCCGGGCTGCTCGTCGGGTTCGTCGAGGAGGTGCTGTGCCGTGGCGTCGTCGTGGGCCTGCTGCGCCGGGGCGGGTCGTCGGAGTGGGTCGTGATGATCGTGTCGTCCGTGATCTTCGCGTTCCTGCACTCCTCGAACGCGCTGTCCGGGATGGCTCCCGCCACGGTCGCCCTCACCGTCGTGTTCACCTTCGGGTTCGGCGTCGCGATGTACCTGACCCTGCGCGTCACCGGGAACCTGGTGTGGCCGATCCTGCTGCACGGGCTCTTCGACCCGATGATGTTCCTCGCCACCGGTGGGATCGACGAGACGTCGACCGTGGCGCCGACGAGCCCCCTGCTCGCCCTGGCCGGCCCGACGAACCTCCTCTTCATCGCGCTCGGGCTGATCACCCTGTTCCTCGCCCGCGCCGTGAACGTGCGGCCGACCGGCCGCGACACGCCCCGGCCGGCGGCCGCCTGACGCCCTTCCCTCCGCTAGGTTCGCCGGCATGTCCCCCACGGTCGTGCTGGTCCACGGCGCCTTCGCCAACTCGTTCTCGTTCGCGCCGCTGCAGGCGGAGCTCGCCCTGCGCGGCCTCCGTTCGCTCGCCGTCGACCTGCCCGGCCACGGTTTCGCGGCGACGTACCCGCTCGAGTACCAGGCGCCGCAGGACCTCCCCGGGCTCGCGACGGCGCCGGGCGCGATCAAGGGCGTGACCCTCGCGGACAACGCCGCGCACGTGATCGCCGTGCTCGAGCGCGCGAAGGAGCACGGGCCCGTGGTCCTCGTCGGCCACAGCCGCGGCGGCGTCACCGTGACCGCGGTCGCGAACGCCCGCCCCGACCTCGTCGACCGCCTCGTGTACGTGTCCGCCTGGGCGCCGGTGGACCTCGACGTGGGCGACTACTACGCCGAGCCGGAGATGGCGACGTTCGACGCGACGGCGGTCGCCGGCGCCGCGGCGGCGAACCCGGCCGACGTCGGCCTGCTGCGGTGCAACTTCCGCACCGCCGACCCGGACGTGCTCGCGGGCCTCAAGGCCGCGTTCCTCGCCGACGGCACCGACGACGAGTTCCGCGCCTTCCTCAACACCTTCCAGCCCGACGAGAACCTCGACGCGGGCACCCCCGACGACCGGGCGCAGGCCGCGACCTGGGGCACGCTGCCCCGCGCCTACGTGCGGCTGAGCGAGGACGCCAGCATGCCGCTCGCGATGCAGGACCGGCTGATCCGCGAAGGTGACGCGCTGACCCCCGGCAACCCGTACGTCGTGCGGACGCTGGCATCGAGCCACCTCAGCTGGTTGGTGCGCCCCGCTCCGGCCGCCGACGTGCTCGCGGAGCTCGCGGCTCGCTGAGCGGCGGGTGCCGCACCAGCACCACGACGATCGCCACCATGATCACCGCGGTGAGGGTGACGGGCACCGGGATCACCGGGTCCAGCAGGACCAGCACGGCGCCCGCCGGGAGCGCCAGGTTGACGACGCGGTCTGCGTGGTCGCGGATCGCGATCCACCAGATGCCCAGGACGAAGAGGGCGATGGGCACCGTGACGGTGAACGACGCCCCCACGTCGGACAGCGCGGTGTGCCCGGTGAGCGCGTCGATCTCCACCTCGATGCCCGCGGAGAACGCGCCCGCGGCGGCGAAGACGAAGTAGTGCACGTAGCCGTAGCGCAGCGACCGGCTCAGCCTTCCGTCGAGGGCGTGGTGGTGCGGCGGCCAGAAGTAGACCCACCACAGCGCGGCGGTCACGACGACGGTCAGCACGGCGACGGAGATCAGCGACCCGAGGTCCTGCTCGTCGTGCAGTGCCTCGATGATCGCGTTCGACGACGCGAGCAGGCTCTCGCCGAGCAGGATCAGCGTGAACAGGCCGTACCGCTCGGTGACGTGGTGCGGGTGCCACGGGGTGCGCCCGCGGCTCTCGGCCACCACCGGGACGGCCAGCTCGGCCGCGGCGAGCACCATCCACACGATCCCCTGCGCCCCGGGAGGCACCGCGAGGAACGCCAGCCAGCAGACCTGGACGACGGCGATCCCCGCGGCATAGGCGCGCGTGGCGCCGCGGGTGGGCCCGGACGTGCCCGACGCGCGCAGCCACTGCGCGATCATCGCCACCCGCATCAGGACGTAGCCGGCGACGACGACGGTGAAGTCGCCGTCGACGAACACCCCCTCGATCCCCGCGGCCAGCACGAGCACGCCGGACATCTGCACGATCGTCAGCACCCGGTAGAGCCAGTCGTCGGTGTCGAACGACGTGGCGAACCAGGTGAAGTTCATCCACGCCCACCAGATCGCGAAGAACACCATCCCGTAGGACGCCAGGCCGCTCCCGACGTGCCCCTCCGTGAGCGCATGGTGCAGCTGCACCGACGCGACGCTCACCGCGACCACGAACACCAGGTCGAAGAACAGCTCCAGCGGGCTCGCGGTGCGGCCGGGCTCCTGCGGGTCGCGGGCGGTCATGCGCACCAGGCGCGACCGCGGGGGCGTGTCGGGCATGCTCACGCGAGTCATCGTGCACCCGGCGCGGGCTCGCGGCGAGGCGTCCTGGTGCGGCGCCGGGCCGCGGCTACGCTGCCGGGGATGTTCTCGGACCGCAGACGCCGGCGCGCCGCGCGACGGATCAGGCCCGGGGACGGGCACGCCCTGCAGCGCTTCCGGTGGTGGCAGCCCCTGTCGCGCGCTCTCTTCCACCTGGACCTCGTGGGCGACGGCGGAGCCCCCGAGCGGTGGTCGGTCGACGTGCGGCTCTGGGGGGACTCCGACGACGGCGACGTGCGGGCGCGGCTCTACCGCGACGGCGTGCACGTCGCGACGTCGAGGCTCCCGGCAGAGTTCCCCGTCACCGGCGGCGCCGTCCAGGTGGACACCAGCAGCTACGGGCTGCGCCGCTGCCACTACGTGACCCCGGACGGCCGCGAGCGCCAGCTCGAGCCCGATCCCGCCTCGGCCGAGGGCCGGCGGGCCCGCCTGGAGCGCGACCGCCCGGGCCTGAGCCACGGGATCGGCGTCGTCTCGTGGGTCGTGCTCGCGGTCGCGCTGGTGCTCGGCGTGCCGCAGATCGTCGAGCAGATCTCCCAGATCCCGCCGGTCGCCGAGCGGTTCGGCACGTTCACCTCGCCGGTCCGGCTGCCCGCAGCCCTCAACGTCGGGCTCGTGGTGGCCGCCGCCCTGGCCAGCACCGAGCGCGCGCTGCGCCTGCGCTACCACTGGCTGCTCGACGGCGGGCTGTTCGAGGGCGAGGAGTAGCGGCCCGCGAGGAGGTTCTGCGAAGGCGCTGCGAAGCGATCGATATCTATTGACTTTCGATAGGTGAGCGCGCCACCCTCGTCCGCATGTCCCGTACCCAGCGCCTCGTCGGTCCGCTCCGCGGCCTGCTCGTCGTCGTCTTCGCCGCCCTCGTCGTCACCCAGGCCGCCGTGCTGCCCGCCGCGTTCGCGCGGATGGCGGACGAGCAGCCCGACCTCGCTCCCCTGCGCTGGCCGCTCCTCGTGCTCGCCGTCGTCGGCCTGCTCTGCGTCGAGGTGGTCATCGTGTGCACCTGGCGGCTGCTGACGATGGTGCGCGACGACCGGATCTTCTCCGACCACGCGATGGTCTGGGTCAACGGCATCGTGGCCGCCGTCGCCGGCGCGTGGCTGCTCGTGCTCGTCGCGTTCGCGCTGCTCGTCGCCGCCGAGGGGCTCGCCGGGCTGGCCGCGCTGCTCCTCGGGGTGCTGCTCGTGGGGGCGGCCGTGGGCCTGCTCATGGTGGTGCTGCGCGCGCTGCTGCGGCAGGCCACGGACCTGCGCACCGACCTCGACGGGGTGATCTGATGCCGATCGTCGTCCGCCTCGACGTGGAGCTCGCCCGGCGCAAGATGAGCGTCGGGGAGTTCGCCGAGCGCGTAGGGCTCACGCCCGCCAACGTCGCCGTGCTCAAGAACGGGCGCGCGAAGGCCGTCCGCTTCGCCACGCTCGAGGCCATGTGCCGCGTGCTCGGCTGCCAGCCGGGCGACCTGCTGGAGTGGGTCGACGACGCTGTCGACGGGGGTGCGCACGATGCGGGCTGACGTGCTCGTCGTCGGGGCGGGGCTGGCCGGGCTGTGGACGGCGACCGAGCTCGCGCGCAGCGGTCACGACGTCGTCCTCGCCGACCGGCGCACCCGCCTCGACACCACCGTGCGGACCACGGGCATCTTCGTGCGCCGCACGCTGGAGGACTTCGACCTGCCGCCCGAGCACCTGGGGCCGCCGGTCCGCCGGATGGTGCTGTACCCGCCGTCGCACCGGGACCCGGTCACCCTCGACAGCCGGCACGACGAGTTCCGCGTGGGCGACATGGCCGCGCTGTACCTGGAGCTGGCCGCCCGCGCCAGGGCCGCGGGCGTGCGGCTCGAGCTCGGCACCCGGTACCTCGGCACGCACGGCGACGTGCACCTGCTGCACGGCCCCGGCGGCCCGGTCGAGGCGCGCGCGACGTTCGTCGTCGGGGCCGACGGCGCCCGGTCCGCCGTCGCGCGCGAGCTGGGCCTCGACCGCAACCGGGAGCTGCTGGTCGGGGCGGAGGAGGTCTTCGCCGTGCCGCGACGATCCGGCGTCGTGCCCGCCTTCCACTGCGTGCTCGACCCGCGCCTCGCGCCCGGCTACCTCGCCTGGGTGCTCGACGACGGGCAGCACGCGCACGTGGGCGTCGCCGGTTATCCCGACCGGTACCCGCACGGCCTGCGCGACGCGCTGCGGCGCTTCGCCGCCGCGGCGCCCGGCCTCGCGGGCGTGCCCGTGCCGGACGCCGTCGAGCGCCGCGCCGGCCCCATCCCCGTCGGCGGGCTGCTGCGCCGCATCGCGGGGCCCCGCGGCCTGCTCGTGGGCGACGCCGCGGGCGCCGTCTCGCCCCTCACGGCGGGCGGGCTCGACCCGTGCCTGCGCCTGTCCGCGCACGCGGCCGACGTCCTCGACCGCGCCCTGCGCACCGGCGACCGGCGCGAGCTCGCGCGGTACGACGGCGCCGCGCTGCGCGCCCGGTTCCGCGGCCGGCTCACCATGCGCCGGGGCCTGTCGCTGGTGCGCACCCCCGGCGTCGCCGCCGCCGGGGTGGCCGCGGTGCGCACGCCGCCGGGCCGGGCGGCGGCCCGGCGCATCCTGTTCGGGCACGGGTCGTTCCCGGACCCGCTCCCCCTGCCCGGCGAGGGCAGGCGGAACGTCCTCGCCACGCCGGAGCGCGCGGGGCTAGGTTGAGCCTGTGCCGCCGCTGGACTCGCTCCTCGCCTTCGCCCTCGCCTCGGTCGTGCTGATCGCGATCCCGGGTCCGAGCGTGCTGTTCGTGGTCGGGCGGTCGCTGTCGCTCGGTCGCCGGGGCGGCCTGTTGAGCGTGGTCGGCAACGAGCTGGGGTCGCTGGTGCCGATCACCGCGGTGGCGCTGGGCGTCGGCTCGGTCGTGGCGCAGTCGGTCGCGCTGTTCACGGTGGTCAAGCTGCTGGGGGCCGCCTACCTCGGGTACCTGGGGATCCAGGCGATCCGCCACCGGCGCGAGGGCACGGACGTCGCGGTCGCCCCCCGGGCGCGCCCCGCGTCGCCGGGGACCACGCTGCGGCAGGGATTCGTCGTCGGCGCGACCAACCCCAAGACGATCGTGTTCTTCGTCGCCGCGCTGCCCCAGTTCGTCGACTTCAACGCCGGGGCCGTGCCGCTGCAGATGCTCGTGCTCGGTCTGGTGTTCACGCTCATCGCGCTGGTGCTCGACGGCACCTGGGCGGTCCTCGCCGGCACGGCGCGCGCGTGGTTCGCGCGGTCGCCGCGCCGGCTGTCCGCCGTCCGCGCCACCGGCGGCGGGATGATGCTCGGCCTCGCCGGCACGCTGGTGCTGACACCGGCGAAGGCCTGACCGTCAGACGGTGAGCAGCACCTTGGTGGCGCGCCGCTCGTCCATGGCGCGGTAGCCCTCCGCCGCCTGGTCGAGGGGCAGGGTGAGGTCGAAGACCTGGCCCGGGTCGATCTTCCGGTCCCAGACGAGCTGGATCAGCTCGGGCAGGAAGCGGCGCACGGGCGCCGGCCCGCCGTGCAGGTGGATCTCGGAGAAGAACAGCTCCTCACCCGGGATCGTCACGTCGTGGGAGACGCCGACGAACCCGACGTGCCCGCCCGGGCGGGTGGCGCGCATGGCCTGCGTCATCGCCTCCTGCGTGCCGACGGCCTCGATCACCGAGTGCGCGCCGAGGCCGCCCGTCAGCTCCTTGATGCGCGCCACGCCGTCGTCCCCGCGCTCTTCGACGATGTCCGTGGCGCCGAACTGCCGGGCAAGGGCCTGCCGGTCGGCGTGGCGCGACATCGCGATGATGCGCTCCGCGCCGAGCTCCTTGGCGGCGAGCACGCCCATGAGGCCGACGGCGCCGTCGCCCACCACCGCGACGGTCTTGCCGGGCCCGGCCTCGGCGGCCACGGCGGCGAACCACCCGGTGCCGAGCACGTCGGAGACCGCGAGGAGCGACGGGATCAGGTCGGGGTCGGGGGTGCCGGGCGTCGCGACGAGCGTGCCGTCGGCCAAGGGGATGCGCGCGAGCTCCGCCTGGGTGCCGATGGTGCCGTGCACGAACTGCGCGTGGACGCACTTCGACTGGTAGCCGGCCCGGCAGATCTCGCAGGTGTTGTCGGAGATGACGAAGGACCCGACGACGAAGTCGCCGACCTTGACGTTCCGGACCGCGTCGCCGACCTCCTCGACGACGCCGACGTACTCGTGGCCCATGGGCAGGTGGTCCGCGGGCTCGAGGCCCCGGTAGGGCCACAGGTCGGACCCGCAGATGCAGGTTGCGGCGAGGCGGACGATCGCGTCCGTCGGCTCGACGATGGTCGGGTTCTCCCGCTCGGCGACCGTGACGGTGCCGGCGGCTTCCAGGACGACTCCACGCATGATGATGCTCCGTTCGTTGCGGTGGTCGGTGCGAGGTTCAGGAGTGGACGGGGTCCGCGTCGAGGTCGACACGGAGGACGGTGGGCGCGGCGGCACGGGAGCGCCCGGCCAGCACGAGGAAGGCGACGGCGGCGAGCGCGACGGCCACGACGGTGACGAGGCCCAGGGGCAGGATCGTCGCGGCGCCGGCGAGCCCGACCAGCGGGGCGGCCACGCCGCCGAAGCCGAAGCGGACCATGCCGAGCAGGGACGACGCCGTGCCCGCGAGCCGCGGGTAGCCGACGAGGGCGAGCGTCGTCGCGGGCGGGGAGGTCGTGGCCACGCCGCTCGCCAGCGCCAGCAGCGACACGATCACGACCCCCAGCGGCGTCGTCGTCAGCCCGGACACGAGCAGCCCGACGGCCCCGAGCCCCGCGAGACCGGTGCCGATCGCGAGGGTGCCGGGCACGCTCCAGCGCTCGGCGGCACGGCCCGCGAGGAACCCGCAGACCATGAAGCCGGCGGAGTTGAGCCCGAACGCCAGCGCGTACCCCTGCGGGGACAGGCCGTAGATGCCCTGCAGCACGAACGTCGCGCCCGACAGGTACGCGAACAGCGCCGCGTACATGAACCCCTGGTGCAGGATCGCGCCGACGAAGACCCGGTCGGACAGCAGGACGCGGAAGTCCCGACCCGTCTGGGCGAAGCCGCCGACGGTGCGACGGTCGGCGGGCAGCGTCTCGGGGAACGCGACGAGCGCCACGACGAGGATCGTCGCGCCCGCGGCGGCGAGGACGACGAAGAGGCCGCGCCAGTCGGTGACGGTGTTCAGCTGCCCGCCCAGCAGGGGCCCGACGATCGCGGCGAGCCCGCCCACCACGGTCAGGCGGCCGTAGAAGCGGATCAGGGCGCCGCCGTCGTAGACGTCGCGGCCCGCGGCCTGCGCGATGACGATGCCCACGCCGCCCGCGAGGCCCTGCACGAAGCGGGCGCCGATCAGCAGCTCGACGGTGGGGCTGACCGCGCACAGCGTCGACGTCGCGACGTACGCGACGACGCCGACCAGCAGGACGCCGCGCCGCCCGAACCGGTCGGACAGCGGGCCGGCGACCAGCTGCCCGACGGCGAGCCCCACGAGGCAGGCCGTGACGGTGAGCTGGGCGACCGACGTCGCCGCCCCGAGGTCCGCCGTCAGGGCGGGCAGCGCCGGCAGGTACAGGTCCATCGAGATCGGGCCGAAGACCGTGAGCAGGAGCAGCAGCGCGGGCAGCACCCGGGCGAACCGGTGCGGCGCGGGCGCGACCGTGGCGGGCAGGGCAGGAGCGGGCATGTCACCCAGCGTCCGTCCCGTGGCCTCGCCGCGGGAGTCCCTGACGAACCGTGTACCGCCAGTACACCCCTCACGGCCGCCGTCGGGCCGCGACCGTGCCTAGCCTGGCCGCATGGACCACAGGAGCGACACCCGGGCCGAGGTGCGCGAGTTCCTCATGTCGCGACGCGCCAAGGTCACCCCCGACGAGGCCGGCCTGCCCGGGGGCTCGAACCGCCGGGTGCCCGGCCTACGGCGCAGCGAGGTCGCGATGCTGGCCGGCGTGAGCGTCGAGTACTACGCGAAGCTCGAGCGGGGCGCGATCGCCGGCGCCTCCGCCTCGGTGCTCGACGCCGTCTCCCGCGCCCTGCGGCTGGACGACGCCGAGCGCGCGCACCTCCTCGACCTCGCGCGGGCGGCCGACGGCATCCCGACGTCGGGGCGCTCGCGCGGCCGCGCCACCCGGCCCGCGGAGCCACGCCCGAGCCTGCAGTGGGCGCTGGAGGCGATCACCGACGCCGTCGCGTTCGTCCGCGACCCGCGCCAGAACCTGCTCGCGACCAACGCACTGGGCCGCGCGTTCTACGCCCCCGTCATCGGCGACGGCGGGCGCACGCCCAACCTGGCCCGCTTCCAGTTCCTGGACCCGGCGGCCCGGGACTTCTACCCCGACTGGGATCTCTTCGCGCAGATGTGCGTGGGCGTGATGCGCGCGGAGGCCGGCCGCAACCCCCACGACAAGGCCTTCCAGGACCTGGTGGGCGAGCTGTCCACCCGCAGCGAGACCTTCCGCACGCTCTGGGCCGCGCACGACGTCCGCATCCACGGCACGGGCACCAAGCGCTTCCGCCACCCCGTCGTGGGCGAGCTGACCCTCGCCTTCGAGGAGCTCGCCATCACCGCCGAGCCCGGCCAGGTGCTGCTCGTGTACACCGCGGAGCCCGGCTCGCCGTCGGCCGAGCGCCTGCGCCTGCTGGCGTCCTGGGGCGCCGAGGTCGCGGCGGGGTGACCGCCGTCCTGGCAGGATGGCCGTCTCTCCACGAAGGACGGACCCCCCCGAGGACGGACATGGCCTACTTCCGCCGCACCGGCGCGACGACGTTCCAGCCCACCGAGCATGTCGGGGGCGCCTGGAAGACCGACGAGCAGCACGTGGCGCCCACGCTCGGGCTGCTCACCCACCTGGTGGAGGCGGACCGGGAGAAGCGGGGCCGCGACGACCTGGCCGCGACGCGTCTGACGTTCGACATCTGGGGCCCGTACCGCCTCGAGGAGATGGCCGCCGACGTGCGCGTGCTGAGGCCCGGGCGCGGCGTCGAGCTCGTCGAGGCGTCCGTGGCCTGCGGCGGGCGCACGGTGGTGACGCTGCGTGCCTGGCTCACCGGCGTCGGCGACACGACCCCGCTCGCCGGGGGTGCGCCCGCCCAGCTGCCCGGGCCCGACGCGACCCCGGCCTGGGACCCCGCGACGGACTGGCCGGGCGGGTTCGTCGAGTCGATCGAGGTGCGCCGCGCCCTCGCGGAGCCGGGCCGCGGGCACGTCTGGGTCCGCACGGGCCACGAGCTCGTCGAGGACGAGGACGTGAGCGGCCTCGCCCGCACCGTCGGGCTGTTCGACCTCGCGAACGGGATGACGGTGCGCGCCGACCCGCGCCGCGTCGCCTTCCCCAACGTCGACCTCTCGGCGCACCTGCACCGCGCGCCCGAGGGCGGGTGGCTGGGCCTCGACACGACCGTCGTCTTCGGCGCGACCGGCGCCGGCCTCACGTCCAGCGTGCTGCACGACGAGCGCGGCCCGTTCGGCGCGCTCGCGCAGGGGCTCGTGGTCCGCGCCTTCGACGCGCCGTGA
Source organism: Isoptericola sp. NPDC057391 (assembly GCF_042668085.1). Classification (NCBI taxonomy): domain Bacteria; kingdom Bacillati; phylum Actinomycetota; class Actinomycetes; order Micrococcales; family Promicromonosporaceae; genus Isoptericola; species Isoptericola sp. NPDC057391. The sequence continues at coordinate 17,703 of NZ_JBHVBO010000044.1, forward strand.
CCACGGACGGGTCGTCCGGCGTGGGACGACGTCGGCAACAGGTGTCCGCGGATCGTCAGGCCGGGGCGTCCTCGCGTGCGTCGTCGACCTTGCGGCGCACGAGCTCGACGATGCGCCCGAGGTTGACGGTCCAGCCCACGCCGAATACGTGCGGGCTCAGCAGGTGCTCGCCCTCCGGGTCCCAGACCCGCTCCTTGAACCGCTCGACCGTGGGGACGCGGAACTCGTAGGGGACGAACCCGGCGACGGTGCCGTGCCAGGTGCGGTCCTCCTTGTCCTTCTGCAGCTCCTTGGTGACGGCCGCGACGACCAGGCCGACCATGATCAGCTGGAACAGCCCCGGCCCCCGCTTCCGGCCGCGCCCCGGCTTCCCGTGCTGCATCTCCTGCTTCGTGCCCATCTCGGCCTCCGCTCGTCGCGTGTCGGTGCCCCCCACCCATCGTGCACCAGGCGGGCGCCGCACGGTCGCCCAGGTCAGCGCGGGGGCCGGGTGAGAAGGACGGCGACGGCCGCCACGACGCACACCGCGGCGGTGGTGAGCAGCCCCACGGAGAAGGAGGTGCCCGCGGCGATGAAGCCGACGACGAGCGACCCGAGCCCCGTGCCGGCGTCGAACCCGATGTTCCACACGGCGCTGGCGGTGCTGTGCTGCCGGGCGGGCACGGCCGCGAACGCGGCGACGAGGGTGAGGTTCTGCAGGCAGCCGTAGGAGACTCCGACCATCGTCATCCCCAGCACGAGGAGCGCGGGTCGGGGGCCGCCGTCGGCGATCGCCCAGGCGCAGACCGCCAGCCCGGCGGCGCAGAAGGCGAGCAGCGGCGCGAGGAAGACGCGTGGCCCGAACCGGTCGGCGAGGCCGCCCACGCCCCACCGGGACAGCGCCGTCGCAGCCGTGAAGCCGAGCAGCCCTGCCACCGCCGCGCCCGCTCCCCCGGCGAACTGCGGCGCGAACGTCAGCAGGGCGCCGCCCGGCGTCGTCACCGCCAGGAGCACGAGAGACGGCATGACCAGCGCGAGCAGGACGCGGCCGCGACCGGGCCCCTGGTCGTCGACGGCACGACCGGTCGGGGCGACGTCGTCGCCCGTCTCGGCGTCGAGGGCGTCGAGCCGCCGCCCGAGCAGCGCGGCGAAGGGCGCCGCGAGCACGGGCAGCGCGCCGAGCGCGAAGACCACGCCGAAGTCGAGAGACTCCGCGATCCACGCGGCGCTCGGGACCAGCACCAGCTGCGGGAAGGCGATCGACAGCCCGTACAGCCCGATGGCACGGCCGTGCCGCGGGCCGTCCACGAGGGCGGCCACGGCGCTCGACCCGCACACCGTGAGCACGGCGAACCCCATGCCGCGCACGGCCGAGAGCCCGAGCAGCCACCCGAGCTGGTCCGTGGCCATGAACAGCAGCGACGGCGCGCCGAGCAGCACCACGCCCACCGTCATCGTGAGCCGCCAGCCCACCTTCCGCAGCAGCCACGGCACGGTGGTCTGCGTGAGGACGGTGGCGAGCATGAGCACCGCGTTGACGAGGCCGGCGCCGCCCTCGCTCGCGCCGCCACGCACCGCCCACAGCGGCGCCGCCGGCAGCAGCAGCGCGTACCCCGAGAAGCCCAGCGCCGACATCGCGAGCAGCGGCCGGAACCCCGGCACGCGCGCGACGGACGACGAGGGCTGAGGAGCAGGACGACGCATCGGGCGAACCTATCGCGCGGGCCACGCCTCGCCCCCCGGGCGATCAGCCCCCGACCAGCGCCTCCCCCAGCGGCGTGCGCTCGTGCAGCACGCGCGGGCCGTCGCGGCTCGAGTCGACCAGCCGGGCGGCGCGGAGCAGGGCGAGGTGGTGCGACGCCGTCGACACGGCGAGCCCGCCGGCCGCGGCGACCTCGCTCGTGGACAGCGGCCCGCGCAGCGCGAGCAGCACGCCCGCCCGCCCCGCCCCGAGCAGGTCCGCGAGCGCCCCGGACGTGTCGGGCGCGTCGTCGGCCCAGCGCTCGGAGATCCCGAGGGCCGGGTAGAACAGCGTGGGCTGTGCGGGCGGCTCGGTGACGACCGAGCAGCGGGGCGCCATCACCGACGGCACCAGCACCAGGCCGCTGCCCGCGCAGTCGAGCACCTCGCCGTGCAGCCGCAGACGCACGTGCACGGCGTCGGGGGCCCAGGTCACGGCCTCGTGCAGGGTGTCGACCATCGTGCCCAGGCCGTGCGTCGTGACCCGGCGGGAGCGCGCGCCGATGTCGGCACGCAGGATCCGCTCGAGCTGCGGCCACGACGGCGCGAGCACCGCGTCCCACACCTGCCGCCACGCGTCGACGGCGAGGCCGCGGGCGTGCGCCGGGTCGTCGGCGAGCGCCTGCAGGAGCCGCCGGTCCGCGCCGTCGGTGCGGTCGACGCGCTTGAGCAGGTCGACCCGCAGGGGCCCGAGGTCGGCCTCCCGCAGGCGCTCGAGCTCCTCGTCCGGCCCGAGGTCCCAGCCGGGGGTGGAGGTGAGGAAGTCCGGCAGGTACCCGTCCGCGCCGACCAGCAGGGTCAGCAGCCCGAGCGCGCGGGCCGGCGCGCGCCCCCGCGCCGCACGGAGCCACCCCCACTGCAGCGGGTGGTACGCCGGCTGGGCGAGCACCCGGACGGCGTGCGCCAACTCGTGGCCGGGCGAGACGCCGAACCGGATCGCCGAGACGTCGTCGGGGGCGAGGCGGAACTCCACGGTGCGGTCACCGCCGGTACGAGGCACGACGTCACCGTAGCCGCGGAGCTCCGCCCGGCCTCACTCCAGCAGGGCGTTGACCCGCTCGTTCACCTCCGTGAGCGTGGAGACGTCGCGGTCGCCGATGTAGATCTCGTCCATCATCGGCGTCATGAGGGCGTCGATCGCCCCGAACTCCTCGGTCACGGGGAAGAAGAGGGTCTGCTTCTTCCCCACCATGTCCGTGAAGACGGAGGCGTCCAGGCCCCGGTCCTGGAAGGCCTCGACCGCCGCCTCCGTGCCCGCGGGCCGGGCGGGGAGGACCACCCCGGCCTCGCCCACGATGCGCTGGCAGTCGTCGGAGCCGAGGAACTCCACCCACCGGGCCGCCTCCTCGGGGTCCGGGGACTGGGCGCTGATCGAGTCGGCGAGGCCGTTGTACATCGACACCGGGTGCCCGACGGGCCCGCTGGGCGGGGGCGCGATGCCCAGGTCCACGCCCTCCAGGTTGGCGTAGGTGCCGAGCATCCAGGACCCGTTCGCGGAGATCGCGGCGCGGCCCGAGCCGAGGGCCTGCTGCGGGTTCGGCTCGGTGCCGACCTCCTCGTACGGGGCCATGTAGCCCTTGTCGACGAGACCGAACAGCCACTCGAGCGACTTCTGCACCCGCGGGTCGTCGAAGTGGTACTCGGTGCCCCACACGTCCTTGTCGGTGAACGTCCAGCCGGTCGCGCCCGCCAGCCAGGACCACGTCGTCTGACCGGACATGCCGCCGGAGCCGTTCGACGCCAGACCGTAGACGGCGACGTTCTCCGGGTCGAAGCCCTTCTCGTCGCCGCGGACCCCGTTCTCGTCCACGGTGAGGTGTGCGATCACCTTCTCGAAGGTGCCCCCGTCCTCGGGGTTCCAGTCGAGGTCCGCGAGGTCCTCCGGGCTGAGCCCCGCCTCGGTGACGACGTTCCGGTCGTAGAACAGGGCCACCGTGTCGAAGTCCTTGGGCATGCCGTACTGGGCGCCGTCCTGGCCCACCCACAGGTCCGCCAGCCCCTCCTGGAACCCGCCGTAGTCGACGTCGGCCGTCGCCTCGAGGTCGTTCAGGTCCAGCAGCAGGCCCCGCTGCGCGAAGCCGGGGTACTGGGTGAGGTGGTCGGTGAACACGTCCGGCCCGGCGCCGGCCACGAACCCGGCGGTGAGCTTGCGCCAGTAGTCGTTCCAGCCGTACTGGCTGATCCGCACCTGCAGGTCCGGGTTCTGCCGCTCGAACTCGTCGGCGCAGCGCTGGTAGGCGGGCAGCTGGTTCGCGTCCCACAGCCAGTAGTCCAGGACGACGGAGTCGTCCGCCGCCGCGTCGCCGGGCCCGGCGCAGCCCGCCAGGGCGAGGGTGCCGGCGGCCACCGCCGCGGCGAGGGTCGCTGTCGTGCGACGTGCGTGGTGCACGGTCCGCCTCCTCACTTGATCCCGCTGAAGCCGATGGAGTTGACGATCCGCCTCGCGAAGACGACGAAGAGCAGGATCATCGGCAGCGCGGCCACGAGGGTCGCGGCCATCAGCCCCGCCCAGTCCGGCCCCGTCTGCGGCGTCTGCGCGTTGAAGTTCCCCAGTGCCACGGTGAGCACGCGCGACTCGTCGGTGTACGAGACCATCAACGGCCAGAAGTAGTCGTTCCACGACCCGATGTACGTGAGGATCGCGATGGTCGCGATCGGCCCCACGGACATCGGGATGATGATCGAGAAGAACACCCGGACCTTGCTGGCGCCGTCGATCAGCGCGGCCTCCTCGACCTCGGTGGAGACGTTCATGAAGAACTGCCGCAGGAAGAAGATCGCGAACGGCGTCATGAACAGCCCCGGCAGCATGATGCCGAGCAGCGTGTCGATCAGACCGAGCTCCCGGACCAGCACGAAGTTCGGCAGCAGGGTGAAGATCACCGGCACCATCAACGACAGCAGGAAGACGGCGAACACGGCGTTGCGCCACCGCCAGCGCAGCCGCGAGAACGCGTACGCGGCCATCGCGGAGAAGAACACCTGGCACGCCGTGACGACGGTGGCCACCACGACGGAGTTGCGCAGGTAGAGCCAGAAGTCGATGGAGGCCCCGGAGCCACCCTGGGCGATGGCCTCCTCCGTGGACTGCAGCCCGAAGACGCGCTCGAACCCGCCCCAGCTGAAGTCGACCGGCAGCAGGGACGTCGAGTTGGCGTACAGGGCCCCGTTGCTGGACAGCGCGGTGCGCAGCATCCAGTAGAAGGGGAACAGGGTGACGAGCAGGACGATGATCATCACCGCCCAGGCCAGCACGCGGCCGGCGGTGGCCCGGCGTCGACGGCGGTGTGGGGGCGCCGCGCGGTCGGTGTCGGGCGCGGGGACGGTCGTGGGTGCGGCAGGTGCCGTCGCGGTCTCGGTCATGGTCGCCGCCCTTCCTAGTTGAGGTCCGTCTGGCCGGCCCGCGTCATGCGGTACTGGAAGAAGGTGACGACCACCAGGATCAGCAGCATGGCCACGCTCAGCGCCGACGCGTAGCCGAAGTCGAACTGCCCGAACGCCTTGTCGTAGATGTAGAGCTGCAGCACGCGGCTGGCGTCCACGGGGCCGCCGTTCGTGGTGACCGCGACGGTGTCGAACACCTGGAACGAGCCGATCACCGAGATGATCAGCACCAGGCCGAGGATCGGGCGCAGCAGCGGCAGCGTGATGCCGAAGAACGTGCGCACCTCCGACGCGCCGTCGACCCGCGCCGCCTCGTAGGTGGTCGGCGGGATGGCCTGCAGGCCCGCGAAGATGAGCAGCGCCGTGTAGCCCATGTGGCGCCAGACGTTCACCATCGCGATGGTGGGGATGGCCCAGGCCTCGGAGGTGAAGAACCCGATGCGCTCCAGCCCCACCCACTCGAGGAGCTGGTTGCCGATCCCCAGCTGGAAGTCGAGGATCCACAGGAAGACCAGGGCCGCGACCACGTTCGAGACCAGGTACGGGGCGAGCACCAGCGAGCGCAGCAGCGTCGACCGGCTGAGCCGTTGCATCAGCACCGCGATCACCAGGGCGACGACGGTCTGCAGACCGATGTTGATGACGACGTAGAGCAGCGTGACCCGGACGGCGTTCCAGAACACCGGGTCGGCCACCATCTCGCGGTAGTTCTCGAGGCCCACGAACTCGGCCGGGCTGAGCAGGTCCCAGGACGTGAAGCTCAGCCAGATGCCGCGGACCAGCGGCCAGAAGTAGAAGACGACCAGGCCGATGCTGGCCGGCAGGATGAAGAGCAGGGCGAGCCGGGTGTCGTCCCGGCGGCCCGACCGTCCCCGTCGGGCGGTCGGTAGGGGTGGTGCGGGCGGTGCAGCCATCAGGTTCCTCCTTGCGTCGTTGCAAGCAGTGCTCGGACAGTGCGGTGCGGCCCCGCGGGGTCGAGGACGCCCGGCCGCGGGGGGGGGGGAGAAGCGCGCGGGGCGGCGCCCCAAAAACCCGCAAA
>NZ_JBHVBO010000045.1:0-23575 GCF_042668085.1 Isoptericola sp. NPDC057391
GTGGCCCTGTTTCGCGGCGGAACAGGGCCACGATCCCACCCACAGCCCTCGTCCGGCGCGTGCCAGGTCGCCGGCCTCAGAGATACGTGGGCAGCTCCGGCTCCTCGTCGAGCACGTGCGCGCCGAGGAACGCCAGCACCGTCTGGTACCAGACCTTGGCGTGCTGCGGCGCGAGCACCCAGTGGTTCTCGTCGGGGAAGTACAGGAAGCGGTGCACGGTGGCGCCGTCGTCGGCCGCGGGCAGGCCGGACTCGGTGAGGAGCGCGCGCCACAGCCGCAGGCCCTCGCCGATCGGCACGCGGTAGTCCTTGTCGCCGTGCACCACGAGCATGGGGGTGCGGATGTCCGCGACGAAGCGGTGCGGGCTGTTCGCCTCCGCCATCTCCGGCGTCATCTCGCGCTGCCAGTAGTAGGCGTGGTCGGTGGTGGGGCCGAACTGGTCCAGCGCCCACAGGCTGGCGTGCGTGACGATCGCGCGGAAGCGGTCCGTGTGGCCGGCCACCCAGTTCGCCATGTACCCGCCGAACGACCCGCCCATCGCGGCGGTGCGGCTCTCGTCCACCTCGGGCAGGGCCTCGACGGCGTCGGTGATCGCCATGAGGTCGGTGAACGGTGCGCCGCCCCACGCGCCCCAGCCGCGCTGCACGAAGTCCTGCCCGTAGCCGGTGGACAGCGCCGGGTCCGGCAGCAGGACGGCGTACCCGCGCGCCACCATCAGCCACGGGTTCCAGCGCCAGCTCCAGGCGCTCCACGTGCTGAGCGGGCCGCCGTGGATCCACAGCAGCAGCGGGGCCGGGGCGTCCGCGGCCGCGCCGTCGGGCAGCGCGAGCCAGGCACGCACGCGCGCGCCGTCGTCCGTCGTCGTCTCGACCTCGGTCAGCGTGCCGGGCAGCGCGGGGGCGGGCACGGGCCCGCGCAGCACGTCGGCGGCGACGGGCGTGCGCTCGCCGGCGTCGCCGGTCGCCGTGAACGCCGTGAGGTCGACCCGCACCGGCTCCGCCGGCGCGGCGTAGCTGCTGCGCAGCGCGTACAGCGCCGAGCCGTCGGGCGCGACGCGGACGTCGCTGAACGACGCGTCGTCGCTCGTCACGCGCTCCACCGTGACCGGCTCGCCGGCGCCGGGCCCGCCGGCGCCGAACGTCAGCAGGAACACCGGGCCGCGGCCGTCCTCGTCGGCGGTGACGACCAGCCCCGAGCGGTCGGGCAGCCAGGTGACGGTGGTGGGCCAACGGTCCCAGTCGTCGGCGAGGATCTCGGGCTCGGCGTCCGGGACATCGAGCGCGACCAGGCCGAGGCGCACCTCGGGGGCCTGCTCCGGTGTCGTGATCGTCTCGGAGACGAACGCGACCCACCGCCCGTCGGGCGACACCGCGGGGGCGAAGGCTTCCGCGTCCGGGTCGTCGACCAGGGAACGGCGCTCTCCCGTGGCGGTGTCGACCGCGACGAGCGTGCCCCGCAGCGCCGCCCCGGGGTCGGCCACGTTCCACGTGGTCACCAGGGTGCCGCCGTCCTGGGACAGGTCCGCGTCGTGCTCGTCGAGCTGGCGCCCCGGGCCGGTGAGCTGACGCAGCTCGAACCGGTCGTCGCCGGCGAGCGAGCCCGCGAAGCGACGCTCCTCGTCGGGGCCCAGGTCGTGGTCCCAGTGCCGCACCGGGTACCCCGCGTGGAGGATCGCGGACAGCTTGCGGTCGGCGCGCTCCTTGCGCAGCGCCTCGTCCTCGTCGAGGCCCGCCGCGCCGGGCAGCACCGGGGCGGAGACGGACACGACGTCCGCCGCGCGGGCGGCGAGCACCCCGCCCACGCCGCCGGGCGTCGTCGCGACGACGCGCGCCTCGCCGCCGCCCGCGGGCAGCAGCCACAGCGCCGCCTTGGACTCGTCGTCGTCCTTGTCCGCGTCCGGATCCGGTCGGGCGGACGTGAACAGCACGTCGCCCGACGCCGCGAACACCGCCGACGACTCGCCCTTGCGGCTGCGCGTCAGCCGCCGCGCCGGGGCGACGCCGGCGGGGTCCACCTCCCAGACGGCGGTCGTCCAGCCGGTGCGCTTCGCGTCGAGCGTCTGGACGGTCGTGACGAGGCGGGTGCCGTCGGGGCTGAGGGCGAGCCCGCCGACCCGCGGGAGCTCCAGGTAGCGGTCGAGGTCGTGGAAGGGCGTGGGTGCGTCGTCGTCCTGGCTCACGGGCCCCGGTCTACCACAGCCCGCGCGGGGCGGGGGGTGCGGGGCGCTCGGGGAACGTGGGATGAACGTTCGCTGAACTTGTTCGCGACGGCGCCTCCTGCGGTTGAGCGGCCGCCGCGCGATCGGGCACGGTCTGGTCGTGAGACCGCCGTCGCCCCGCGCCGCCCACCTGCCGCCGCTGCCCGCCACCGCCGACCTGGTCGTCGTCGGGGCAGGGATCGTCGGGCTCGCGCACGCCCTCGAGGCGCACGCGCGCGGGCACTCGGTCCTGGTGGTGGAGCGCGACCCGCGGCCCGACGGCGCGTCCGCCCGGCGCAGCGGCCACGTCGCCGTGACCACGCAGGACGCCGCCACCCTGTCGTGCGCGCTGGCGTCGCGCGAGCGCTGGCTCAAGCTGGGCCGGGAGGCCGGGTTCTGGGTCAAGGACACGGGCGCGGTGGTCGTGGCGCGCTCGGAGGACGAGCTCGCGGTGCTCGACGACCTCGTGGCCGCCCGCGACGGCGACGCCCTGCTCCTCGACGCGGCGCAGGCCACGCAGCGGGCGGGCCTCGCCGGCCCGCACGAGGACGTCGTCGGCGGCGCGTTCCTGCCGCTCGACCTGCGCGTCGAGCCCCGCGACGCCCTGCGCGCCCTCGCGGCCGCGCTCGACTCCCGGCCGCGCGCCGACGTCGCGTGGTCGACGACCGCGCTCACCTTCGAGGCCGGCACGGGTCGCACGCTGGTGCGCACGTCGCGCGGCGAGGTCGTGGCGCGCCGCGTGCTGGTCGCCGTCGGGCCCGACCTGGACCGGTTCTTCCCCGAGGAGGCGGCGCGGGCCGGGCTGCGTCCCGACGTGCGGCAGGTGCTCCAGGTGGCGACGCCGGGCCGCCGGCACGACGCCGCCGGGCCCGCTGTGCTGGGCGGCACGTGCCTGCTGCGCGACGCCGCCACGGCGCACTCCCCCGCGCTGGCGGACGTGCGCGAGCGCCTGCGCACGAGCGCCCCCGAGCTGCTCGACGCCGGCGTCCACCTCGCGTTCACCCCGCACGGCGACACGCTGCTCCTCGGCGAGGCCCGCCGCACGGACGCCGACCGCCGCGACGACGCGGGCCTCGACCGCGACCCGGAGCGCTCCGAGGCCGCCGACACGCTGCTGCTGCGCGAGGCCGAGGCCCTGCTCGGACAGCCGGTCGAGGTGCGGCGGCGCTGGTCGGTGCCCGACCTCGCGGTACCGCGCCCGCGACGCGGGCCGTTCGCCGGCACGCCGTTCGTCGTCACCGACCCGGCGCCCGGCGTCACGACCGTCACCGTCGCGGACGGGCTGGGCACGACGACGGCGCTGGGCCTCGCGGCGAAGGTCGTCGACGGCCTGCTCTAGGACCTCACCCGCCGAGCCCGGCCCGGATCGCCGCCAGCGCGCGGTCGAGCTCGACGTCGTCCACCCCGCCGAACCCGACGACGACGCCGGTTTCCCCGGCGGTGCGGCACAGGTCGGACAGCAGCGGCAGGTCGAAGCCCGCGCGCCGCGCGGCGTCGCGGGCGGACAGCGCGGCGTCCTGCGGCAGCAACCACGTCGAGTACATCCCGGCCGTCGTCGCGGCGGGGACGGCGTGCGGCGCCAGCACCGCGGCGACGCGTGCGGCGCGCTCGGCGTACACGCGGCGCGCGGTGCGCAGGACGGCGTCGAGCCAGCCGTCGCGCAGCAGCGTCAGCAGGGCCCGCTGCGTGGGCCACCCCGCGACGTCGTGCACGACGGCGCGCTGCCGCACGACGTCGTCGAGCATCCCCGGGGGCGGCACCAGCCACCCGATCCGCAGGCCCGGCGGCGCGGACTTCGACGCGGTGCCGAGGTAGGCGACGCGGTCCCGGCCGAGCGCCGCCAGCGCGGGCACCGGGGCGACGTCGTACCGCAGCTCGGAGTCGTAGTCGTCCTCGACCACCACGGCTCCCGTGGCCCGCGACGCGGCGAGCAGCGCGCGCCGGTCGTCGGCCGGCATCACCCGGCCGAGGGGGTGCTGGTGCGCCGGTGTCACGTACGCGGCGACCAGGCCGCGCAGGGCCGCCTCGTCGTGACGGGCCTCCGCGGGCAGGTCGACGACGGTGCGCCCGACGGCCCGCGCGGTCGCGACGGCGGCCCGGTAGCCCGGGTCCTCGATGCCGACGGGCCCCGCGGGCAGCACGCCGAGCAGGTCGCGGAACCCTGCGGTGGTCCCGGCGGTGACCACCACCTCGTCGGGGTCCACGGCGAGGCCCCGGGTGCGGCCGAGGCGCTCCGCGAGCGCCGCCCGCAGCGCGGGCAGGCCGCACGGGTCGTCGTACCCCCGCGGCGGCGTCGTCGCGGACACCTCCCGCCACGCCCGCCGCCACCCCGCACGGTGGCGCGGGTCGATCCACGGCTCGCCGGTGCTCAGGCGCACGAGGCCGCTGCCCGGGCCGGCGGCCCGCCGCGGCCCGGGCGCGGGACGGGGCACGGCGTCGGCGGCGACGAACGTACCCGCCCCGCGGCGCGCGGTCAGCCACCCCTCGGCCACGAGCTGGTCGTACGCCTGCTCGGCCACCGAGCGCGCGACGCCGAGGTCCGCGGCGAGAGCGCGCGTGCTGGGCAGCCGGTCGCCGCGCCGCAGGGTGCCGCGGGAGACCAGGTCGCGGACCTGCCCGGACAGCTGCGCGCCGAGCGGGTCACGACCGCCGCGGTCGAGGCGGACGGGCAGGGCGGGCATCAGGACTCCTGACCGGGACGGCGAGGCGGCCTGGCGAAGTGGCCTGCCGAACCTCGTGGGAAATGGCTCGTGACGACGGGCCAACCGCGGTCCACGGTAGTGCCATGGACGCCCTCTCCCCCACCCCGCGGACCACCGTCCGGCGCGGGCGCAACCGCGCCGTGACCGACCGGGCCGAGCTGCACGCGCTGCTCGCCGACGGGCTCGTCGCCCATCTCGGCGTCGACGTCGGCGAGGGCGCGGACCGGCACCCGGTCGTGCTGCCCTGCGCCTACGCCGTCGACCTCGACGGGCCCGACGACGGCGGCACGCTCTACGTGCACGGGTCGGTCGCGGCGCGCTGGCTCGTCGGGGCGACGGGCGCGACCGTCTGCGTCACGGTCACCGAGCTCGACGGCCTCGTGCTGGCGCGGTCCGGCTTCCACCACTCGATGAACTACCGGTCGGCGGTGGTGATCGGCGCCGCCCGCCTCGTCTCGGACGACGCCGAGCGCGCCCGCGCCCTGGACGCGATCGTCGACCACATGGCGCCGGGCCGGTCCGCGACGCTGCGGCCCGCCACCCGCAAGGAGCTCGCCGCGACGGCGGTGCTGGCCGTGCCCCTGCGCGAGGCCTCGATGAAGGCCCGCGCCGGCGCGCCCGTCGACGACCCGGACGACGTCGCCGCCGGGGGCTGGGGCGGTCACGTGCCGGTGCGTCGGGTCGTGGGCACCGCCGTCCCCGACGCCGACACTCGTGAGCCCGTCCCCGCGCACGTCGTCGCGCTGGGAGGCCTGCCCCCGCATCCTCGCGAGGTAGTTCAACCCTCCGCGAGGTAGTCCACCTGCCGCCGAGGTAGTGGACTGGACCACTACCTCGCGGAGATCTGAACTACCTCGGCGAGGGGGGGTCGTCGCGGTCGGCCATCTTGGCGAGCATCTCGTTGTACGCGGTGAGCTCGGCGTCGCCGTCGCGGTCCGCCTTGCGGTCGCGGCGGCGCGCCTCGCGCTCGTCGGACGTCGTCCACTGCACGGCCACCGCGATGGCGAGCGCGAGCGTCGGGAGTTCGCCGATGCCCCAGGCGACGCCCCCGCCGCGCTGCTGGTCCTCGATGGCGGGCAGGCCCCAGGGGCGGCCCATGTTGCCGAACCAGTCGGCGACGAGGAGCGAGGTGCCGGAGGTGAGCACGACGCCGAAGAACGCGTGGAACGCCATCGTGGCGAACAGGAGCAGCAGCCGCTGCGGGTAGGGCGGGCGCTTCGGGCCCGGGTCGATGCCCACGAGCGCGTTGGCGAACAGGTACCCCACGAGCGTGAAGTGCACGATCATCCACACGTGCCCGGCGTGGTTGCGCAGCGCGAACTCGAACGCGGGCGTGTAGTAGAACGCGATCATCCCGCCGGCGAAGAGCACCGCGGCCACCACGGGCCGGGCCATGAACTGGCCGAACCGGGAGTGCACCAGGCCGAGCACCCACTCCCGCGGCCCGCGGCTGCCGTCCTTGCGGGCCGGGATGGCGCGCAGCAGCAGCGTCACGGGGGCGGCCAGCACGAGGAAGAGCGGCACCAGCATCGCGAGGATCATGTGCTGCACCATGTGGCCGCTGAAGATCACGTGGCCGTACACGGCCGGGCCGCCGCTGGTCACCCAGAACATCACGACCATGCCCAGGCACCACGACACGGTGCGCCCCACGGGCCACGCGTCCCCGCGGCGTGCGAGCCGCCGCACCCAGCGCAGGTAGACCACCAGGCCCGCCACGCACGCGAACGCCAGCAGCGGGTCGAGGCTCCACTCGGTGAACCAGCGGGCCATGGTCGGCTCGGGCGGCAGCGCCTGGCCGGTGAGCTGGAACGCGGGCGTGACGTCGACGGGCACCTCGTCCGGCACGGGCGGGGCCGTGGACCCGAGCGCGACGGCGACGCCGGAGACCGCGCCGATGACCAGGAGCTCGACCGCGAGCAGCCGCCAGAACAGCCGGCGGACCGCGAGAGCGGAGTCGGCCCGGCCCAGCCGGTCCACCACCCACATCCGGTGCGCGAACCCGAACCCGCCCAGCGCCACCATGAGCAGCGCCTTGACGAGCAGCAGCACGCCGTACGGGGTGAGCAGGTCGCCCCAGGACTCCATGCGGAGCCACGCGTTGAGGATGCCGGACACGCCCACCGCGGCGAAGCACCACCCGGCGACCGGGGAGAAGCGCGCGACGGCGGCCGCGGCGGTGCGCCCGTCGTCGCGCCCCTCCTCCCGCGTGAGCACCGCGACGAGCAGGGCGCCCAGGCCACCCACCCACACGGCGGCGCCGACCAGGTGCAGCAGCATCGCGCCGACGGCGAGCTCGTGGTTCGCGGCGCCGGACGCGTGGCCGGTGGTGGACTGCATGGCGAGGGCCGCGAGCGGCAGGACCGTCGTCCACAGCGCGCCGACCGGCCCGCGCACCGCCATCGCCAGCGCCGACGTGAGCGCGGCGACCACGATGATCGCGAGGTAGAGCTTGCCCAGGTCGAGCTCGGTGACGAACTGCGCGAGCCCCTGCCCGAACGCGGGCGAGGCCGGCGAGGTCCCCGAGATGTTCGCGTACCGCAGGACGAGCTGGAGGACCGCGGCCACGGCCCACACGGCGCTGGCGACGCCGGCGGTCGTGAGCACCCGCGTCTGGGTGCGTCCGGGCGGCACCAGGCAGGCCGCGACGAGGAGCGCGCCGACGGTCACGGAGACGCTCAGCTCGGTGAGCACGGTCGTCACGGGCAGGCCGTAGCGCACGATCGCGCCCGGGTCGGTGAAGCCGCCGAGGGCCTGGAAGGCACCCGAGTAGGCTCCGCCGCACAGCACGGCGAGGACGGCGGCGAGGACGGCGGCGGGCCCGGCGGCGACGAGCCACCAGGGCCGCGGCGGCACGCTCGGGGTACCGCCCGGCCGCTGCACGGCGGGGGCTGCGGAGGTCACCCGTCCAGCCTATGGGCGGCGGGCGGCGGCCCGGGACGCCCCGGGTGTGAGATCACCTGCCTTCCAGCAAGCGATCTGTCGCGGCAAGCGGTCGGATGCCGCGGCAGAACGTTTGCTGGAAGGCAGGTTCGTTTCGATCTTCCCAATCCAACGATTATCGATTAGTGTCCGAGGCGTCCCTCCCCACCGGACGTACTCCACAGTCGTAGGCCGCACGCCCCGGACGCGCAGCAGCGTCCCCGGCGGGTCGGCAACCCGAGAGGATCAACGATGATCAAGCACCGCACCCTGGCGAGCGTGGGCACGCTCACGGTCGCCGCCCTCGCGCTCACCGGCTGCGCCGGCTCCGACGACGACGGCGGATCCGGCGGCGGCCCCACCGAGGTGAGCATGCTCGTCAACGTCACGCCGAACCTCACCGAGGAGTTCTGGAACGAGCTGGTCAAGCCGTTCGAGGACGCGAACCCGGACATCGACGTCGTCGTCCAGAACCCGGGCGCCGAGGGCGTCGCGGCGGCCCTCCCCCGCCTGCTCACCGCGGGCGACGCGCCCGACGTCGTGCAGTCCCTGCCCCCGACCACCGACCTGGCCCCCGAGCTGGTCGACCTGTCCCAGTACGACTGGGCCACGACCGGCCCGCTCGCGGACCAGTACTCGATCGACGGCAAGTACTACATGGCCGGCATCGGGTTCCAGCTGCAGAGCCTGTGGTTCTACAACAAGACGGCCTTCGAGGAGGCCGGGATCACCGAGGTCCCGACCACGGTCGAGGAGCTCACCGCGGCGCTCGGCAAGCTCAAGGACGCCGGCTGGACGCCGGTCCAGACCGGTGGTGACTGGATGACCAGCCACTCCCTGCAGGCGCTGGGTCTCCCGTCGATCGTCGCCGAGGACCCGGAGTGGTTCGCGCACATGAGCGCTGGCGAGGCCACCTTCTCCGACACCTACGGCGACGCCGTCGCGACCTACGCCGACTGGGTCGCGAAGGGCTACGTCCCCAAGGACGCCCTGGGCATCAAGTACCCGGACGCCGAGCAGGCCTTCCTCTCGGGCAAGAGCGCGATCTACCCGATGGGCAGCTGGTTCGCGGGCACCGAGGCGAAGGCCGAGGAGAAGGCCGAGATCGGCGTCTTCCGCGCCCCTGCCGTCGAGGGGGTCGCCAACCCGGCCATGGGCGCGAACATCGCCAGCCCGTACTCGATCCTCAGGTCGAGCGAGAGCCAGGACGCCGCGGCCAAGCTGGTGGAGTTCCTCGTGACCGACAAGGACGCGGTGGCCAGCCAGCTCGAGGTCGACGGCAACTTCCGCGACGGCTACGAGTACGAGATGGACGACCTGGGCAAGGAGCTGCTGCAGATCGTGGCGGACACCCCCGCCGAGGCGTACACGCCGACCGGCCAGGGCTACGGCGAGCGCACGCTTCCCACCGGCTACTCGGACGAGATCAACGCGCAGACGCAGGCGCTCATCGGCGGCACGCCGGCCGACGAGGTCGACGCCGCGATGGACGACTGGTTCGCCTCGACGATCGGCTGACGATGGCGACCACCGTCCCCCTCGCCCACGCGCGCCGCCGCCCGGCGGCGCGCGTGTGGCGCGACCGCCTGCCCGGCATCGTCATGGGCGGCCCCGCCGTCCTCGTGTTCCTGGCGATGTTCATCGTGCCGATGTTCCTGGCGTTCGTGCTGAGCCTGACCGACTGGAACGGTTACAGCCTGAACTTCACGTTCATCGGCTTCGAGAACTACGCGGAGGCCTTCCGCAACCCGCGCACCGTCGACGCGGCGGTCTTCACCGCCGTCGTCGCGTTCTGCGGCACGATCCTGTGCAACGGCGTCGGGCTGTTCATCGCCGCGCTCATCGCCGGCAACGGCCGCGCGAACACCCTCCTGCGCACGATCTTCTTCTACCCGTACATCATCAGCGCGCTGATCATCGGGTTCCTGTGGTCGGCGATGCTCTCCCCCGAGGGCGCGGTGAACGGCCTGCTGGGGCACCTCGGCGTCGGGCCGGTGCCGTTCCTCACCGAGGTCGCGTTCGCGAAGGCGAGCGTGATCCTCACGATCGTGTGGTCGCACTTCGGCTTCAACATGATCCTGTTCCTCGCGGGCATCAAGTCGGTGCCCACCGAGTACTACGAGGCCGCCACCGTGGACGGCGCCTCCCGGTGGCAGCAGTTTCGCAACGTCACGCTGCCGCTCATCGCCCCGGTGTTCACCGTGAACCTCGTGCTCACGCTGGTGGGGCTGCTCAAGGTCTACGACATCGTGCTGGCGCTGACGGACGGCGGCCCCGCCGGGTCCACCCAGACGATCGTGTACCAGATCCTGCGGGACTCGTTCGCGAACTCGGAGCTCGGCTTCGGGGCGGCGCAGTCCGTGGTCCTGCTGCTCGTCACGGCCGTGCTGGGGCTCGCGGTGACGTTCGCCCGGCGCGGCGCGGAGAAGAAGGTGGCCGACTGATGGCGACGACGACGCACCCGACGACCCCCGTGAGCTCACCGTCGGCCCCGACGCCGACCGCGCCCCGCCCGGCGTCGCGGGCCCGACGTCGGCCCGCCCCGGGCGTGGGCACGGTCCTCAAGTGGGTGGTACTGGGCCTCGGCGCGCTGGTCATGCTCGTGCCGCTCTACATCATGGTGATCAACGCCTTCAAGCCGCAGGACGCGATCATCTCCTCGCCGCTGGCGATCACGCCGGACACGTTCAGCCTGGAGTACCTGCAGGCCGCGCTCACCAGCGAGAAGTTCAACGTGGTGCGGGCCTACGGCGTGACGCTGCTGTTCGTCGCGCTGGTCAACGTGTGCGGCATCGCGCTCGCCGCGCCGGTCGCGTACGTGATCGCGCGCGGCCGGTCGAAGTGGCACCTGGGCCTGCTGCTGCTCTTCGTCTCCGGCCTGTTCATCCCGGGGCAGGTCACCCTCATCCCGGTGGTGTTCGTGCTGCGGGTGCTGGGGCTCATCAACACGATCCCCGGCTTCATCCTGTTCGAGACGGCGGCCACCCTGCCGGTGACGATCTTCCTGTTCGCCGCCTACCTGCGCACCGTCCCGCGCGACATCGACGAGGCGGCCGCGCTGGACGGGGCGGGCAAGATCCGCGCCTTCTGGTCGTGCATCTTCCCGATCATGAAGCCCGTGGTCGCGACGATCGTCGTGCTCAACTCCATCAGCGTCTGGAACGACTTCGTCAGCCCGCAGATCATCCTGGGCCCGAGCTCCGGCATCTACACCGTGACGACGGGCGTGTACGCGGCGGTGGGCGAGTTCTCCACGGACTACACCACCGTCTTCCCGACCCTGCTGCTCGCGGTGAGCCCGGCGATCCTGTTCTTCGTCCTCATGCAGCGGCACATCATCGGCGGCCTGGTGGCCGGGGCGACGAAGGGCTGAGCGCGATGACGAGCGAGACGACCGACCGCACCACCGCACCCCGCGTCCGCACGACGCCGCTGCACGAGGTGCCCGCCTGGGCGGTGCTCGAACGTCGCCTGTTCGACGCGACGGAGGAGGCCTGGCGCCTGTTCTCCGACCGCTACACCGGGCCCGACGGCCGCATCCTGCACGCGGGCGGCTTCGAGCACCGCGACGGCGTCGACGACCTGTACGAGCCGTTCTTCAACTGGCCGGCGTTCTACGCCCTGGGCGGCAGCGACGCGATCCTCGCCGCCGCGAAGCACCACTTCGAGGGCGTGACGGCGCAGCTCACCGAGGGCGGCATGCTCACCGGCGAGTACGAGAACGGGTACGACTGGTTCCACCAGGGCGAGTCGCTGCTGTTCTTCTACGGGCTGTGCGCGGCCGACCCTGGCGACGAGCGGTTCGCCGAGCGCGCCCGCCGGTTCGCCGCCCTGTACACCGACCCGGCGCACGGCAACTACGACCCGGCCCGGAACCTGATCACCGCGCCGCACAACGGGGCGCGGGGGCCGCTTCCCGGGCTCGGCACCGAGTGGCTCACCTACCCGGCGTCGCTCGACTACATGGAGGCCTACGGCCTGCCGCTGCACGGGCTGCCGGGCATCACGCGCTGGTCCGACCTCGAGGACCCGGGCAAGGCGCAGCTCACGGGCGACGAGCTCCAGCGCCGCGCGGCCGGCGACACCGCCGTCAACCTCGCGGCGACGTCGCTCGTGGTCAACCGCTGGCTGTACGACGGCGACGCGGCGTCCGCCGCGTGGGTGGCGCGGTATGTCGACGGCTGGCGCGAGCGCGCGGCCGCGGCGGGCGGCCTCATGCCCGACAACGTGGCGCCGGACGGCGTCGTCGGCGGCCTGCACGGCGGCGCCTGGTACGGCGGGCACTACGGCTGGACGTGGCCGCACGGCCTGCACTCGGTCGGCATGAGCACGCTGATCGGCGCGATCAACGCGTCGTTCGTCTCCGGCGCCTCCGGTCCGCGCGACGACGGTCCGCTCGACCTCGTGCGCACTATGCTGGACACGGCGCTGGACCACGCGATCACCGCCCCCGTCACGGAGACGCCGTTCAGCCTGCGCGCCAGCTGGCTGGAGCGGCTGGGCCCGCACGCCGCCGAGCCGGCCACGCTCGTGCCGTACCGGTTCGGCGCCGACGGCTGGTTCGACTTCGGCCCGCTCCAGCTCGACCTGCCCACCTGGCTGTGGTGGTGGACGCGCGACGACGCCGACCGCAAGCGCCTCGACCGCGTGCTCGACGGCATCCCCGGCTCCGACGAGGTGCGGCCCTTCCGCGACAAGGTCGAGGCCGGTCACGAGGGCCCGTGGCTCGCGTTCCTCGACGGCTCGCTGCCGGACTACCCGGAGCGCGCGCTGTCGATGGCGCTCGGCCAGCTCGCCCGCCGCGTCGCCGTGATGGACGCCGAGCCGGTGGACCCGGCGACCGTGCACCTGCACTTCTGGCAGCGCGCGAACCCGGTCGTCACGGAGGTGCTGGGGCAGCTCGTCACCGGCACGCCGCAGACCCTGTACAACGGCGGGCTGCCGTTCGCCGCCGTCGCCTACACCGACCCCGACCGGCACCGTCCCGGCCTGCCGCCCGACGTCGCCGCCCTCGTCTCCGGGCTGGAGCGCGACGCCGACGGCCACGGCCGCGTCGAGCTCAGCCTCGTCAACCTCTCCCCCACCCACGCCCGCCGGGTGCGCGTACGGCCGTCGCGGTTCGGCGAGGAACGGCTGACGGGCGTCGTGACGCGCGGCGAGGAGGGCGGCGTCTGGCCCGGACCGTCCACGGCGTCGGCAGGACGGGCGGGCGCCCGGACCGTCGCGACCGTCCCGCTGGACGCCCCCGACCTGCTCGTCGAGCTGCCGCCGAGCCACCGCGCCGACGTCGTGCTGCTCACCGCACCCGCCGGCAGCGCACCACGTCACCACCAGCACCACGAAGGAGCCCGACCATGACCGAAGCGCTCACGCCCGTCGACACCCTGCCCTCCGATCCCGCGGCCGGGCTCGTGCGGCCCGAGATCACGCTGCCCGTGCGCGGCGGGGAGTACGAGCGGGCGGACGCGGAGGCGCTGGAGCGGCTCGGGCAGGTGTCGGCCGCGACGGCGTGCGCCAAGCTGCACGGCCTCGGCATCCGGCACTCGTTCGTCGAGGGCCCGCGCCCGCTCAAGCCCGGCTATCGCGTCGTGGGCAACGCGCTGACCCTGCAGTTCATGCCGCAGCGCGAGGACCTCGCCGCCGGTGACGAGCAGGAGTACGTCGAGCGGCACACGGCGCTGTGGCACGTGCTCGAGGCGGTGCAGCCCGGCGACGTGCTCGTCGTCCAGGCGTACGGCAGCCGGTTCTCCGGCTGCGTGGGCGACATCCTCGCCCGCTACTTCCAGCGCAAGGGCGGCGCGGGGATGGTCGTCGACGGCCGCATCCGCGACTCGGGCAAGATCGCCGACCTCGGCCTGCCCGTGTGGTCCACCGGCGTCACCCCGCACTACGCCTCGCAGTCCGAGCTGTTCCCCTGGGCCTACGACGTGCCCGTCGCCGTCGGCGGCGTGCTGTGCATGCCGGGCGACCTCGTCGTCGCGGACGACGACGGCCCCGTCATCGTGCCGCGCGCGATGGCGGACCAGGTGGTGGCGTCCGCGCAGGACCACGAGGAGTGGGAGGTCTTCAGCCGGCGCCGCCTCGACGAGGGCGCCCGCCTCAGCGACTACTACCCCCTCACCCCCGACACCCGAGGGGAGTTCGAGGCATGGCGTTCCGCGCAGCGCTCCGCCCTCTGACCCCGTCCGGGGCGGCCGGCGACGGACCCCCGACCGGCATCGCCGCGTCGTCGTTCGGCCTCGGTTGCGCGCCCATCGGCAACCTCTTCACGCCGGTGGCGGAGGCCGACGCCGAGGCCACGGTCGGGCGCGCGCTGGAGCGCGGGATCCGGTTCTTCGACACGGCGCCGCACTACGGCGAGGGCGTCAGCGAGCTGCGGCTCGGAGCCGCGCTGGCCGGCGTCGACCGCGACTCCGTGGTGATCGCCACCAAGGTGGGCCGCGTGATCGTCGACGCGGACGGCGCGCCCGTCCCGTCGGGCGGCACCGGCGGGCCCGGGGGGACGACGGTCGGCGACCTCAGCCGCGACGGCGTGCTGCGGTCGCTGGAGGGCAGCCTCGCGCGGCTCGGCACCGACCGCGTCGACCTGCTCTACCTGCACGACCCGGCCGACGTCGACGAGGCGCTGCACCCGAGGCACGGCGCCCTGCCCGCGCTGCTCGACCTGCGCGACCAGGGCGTGGTGCGCGCCGTCGGCGTCGGGATGGGCCGGAACGCGCCCGTGGCGCGGCTGGTGCGCGAGACCGCCGGCGCACTGGACGTCGTCATGCCGGCCGGGCGGGTCACCCTGCTCGACCGCACCGCCCTGGACGACCTGCTCCCGGCCGCCCGCGAGCGCGGCGTCGGCGTCGTCGCGGCCGGCGTCTACAACTCCGGCGTGCTGGCCGACCCCGTCGCCGCACCGTTCTTCGACTACCACCCGGCGTCGCCGGACCAGGTCGACCGGGCCCTGCGGATGGCCGCCGCGTGCCACCGCGGGGGCGTCGACCTGCCCACCGCCGCCGTCCGCTGGCCGCTGCGCGTCCCCGGCGTCGAGGCCGTCGTCGTGGGGGCGCGCTCCCCCGCCGAGGTCGACGTCTTCGCCGACGCCGCCGACGCCGTCGTCCCCGACCACCTGTGGACGGAGCTCGACGCGGTCGCGGCCGCTGCCGAGCGGGTGGCGGGGTGACGAGCGTCGTCGACGCGCACGTGCACCTGTGGGACACGGCGGCCGTGCGGATCTCGTGGTTTCGGGACGACCTCGGCCTGCCCGCACGGGTCGGGCCGGAGCACCTGGCGCGGGCCGTCGCGGCGTCGCCCGTGCCGGTGCGCGCCGCCGTCGCCGTGCAGGCCGCGGACACGGAGCGCGAGGCGCGCTGGCTCGCCCACCAGTCCGCGACGCACGGCCCGCTGCCCGGGCCGGTCGTGCTGCAGTACGACGCCCGTCCCGGCGACGGCGCCTGGGCCGGCACGGCGCAGGCGGTGATCGACGACGGCGTCCCCGTCGCGGGGATCCGCCTCGCCGTGCCGGGCGGTGCGGCGGACCTGTCCGACGTCGCTGGGCTGGACGCCCTGTGCGAGGGGCTGGCGGCGTCGGGTCGCGTGCTCGAGACGCTGGTGCGCCCCGACCAGCTCCCTGCCGTCGCCGCGCTGGCCGGGCGGCACCCGACGCTCGACATCGTCGTCTGCCACCTCGGCCTCGCCACGGGCGACCCCGACGCGTCCTGGCGCGGCGCCCTCGCCGCCGTCGCGGCCCGCCCCCGCGCGCACGCCAAGCTGTCGGGCCTCCACACCACGGCTCCCGACGACGCCGCGCGGGTCGCCGCGGCCGCCCGCGTCGGCGTCGACCTGCTCGGCCCGGAGCGCCTGCTGTTCGGCAGCGACTGGCCGATGTCCGCGCGCGTCGCCCCGTACGCACAGGTCGTCGAACGCACCGCCGCGGCCCTGCCCCTGCTCGACGACGCCGCGGCGACGGCGGTCTGGTCCGGGACGGCGGCGCGCCTCTACGGCGTCGCCGCGGGGTGAGCGACGCCTACGCGATCCGCGCCCGCGCCTCGGCGGTGACCGGGGCGAAGCAGTTCACCAGCGTCCCGTCCGGGTCGCGCACGAGCAGCGACCGGTTGCCCCACGGCATGGTGGTCGGCGGGGTGACCACCTCGACCGCGTCGTCCAGCCCGGCATGCACCGCGTCCACGTCCTCGACACGGAACTCCACGATGGCGGTCCGGTTGCTGGCGGGCTCCGCCGACCCCGGCCCGAACAGGCCGACGGTGCGGGTGCTGCCGATGGCGAGGGTGCCCCCGGGCGTCCGCACCTCGGCGAACTCGGGCGACGGGCGGTCCGCGACGACGCCTGTAAGGCGCTCGTAGAAGCCGGTCAGCCGCTCGACGTCGGCGGTGATGAGCCGGACGGAGGCGAGGCTCGCGTCGTGGGTCATGGTGGTGTCCTTCCGGTCAGGGCCGCGGGCGCTCCGCGACACTCGACCAGCGTCCGGCGCCCCCGCGACACCCCGACGTCGGTGTTTCCGACCGACCTCAATCGAGCAGCGTCAGGGTGCGCAGGTCCCCCTCCGGCACCTGGATGTCCTCGGGGCGCACGACGCGCCTCGGCGCGCGCTCCGCGGTGGCCGTGACGCGGTCGACGCGGTCGAGGCGGAAGGCCCGGATCCCGTCGCGCAGGCGGCACCACGCCAGCAGGTACCACCCGACGGACGACCCGACGAACCCCAGCGGCTCGACGTCGCGCGTGGTCGAGGCGCCCTCGCGGTCGGTGTACCGCAACCGCAGGACGCGGCGCGCGGAGATCGCGTCGGCGAGGACGCCCGGGACGGGCGGGCCGCCGGCCGGCGCACCGAGCAGGTGCACGCGGGCGGCGAGGTCGTGCGCGGCGGCCGCGTCGTCGTCGCGCATGGCCGCGAGGATCTTGCGCAGCGCGGTGGACCCGCCGCCCGCGAACGGCGTCCCGGACAGGCCCCCGAGGGCGACGGCCACGGCCACGGCCTCCTCGGGGCTGAAGTTCACCGGGGGCAGGCTCCGCGCACGGTCGAGGCAGTAGCCGCCGGTCCTCCCCGGCTCGGCCCAGACGGGCACGCCGGCCTGCTGCAGCGCGCTGATGTCCCGCTCCACGGTGCGCCGGCTGACCTCGAACCGGTCCGCCAGCCACGACGCGCTCCGCGGGCGGGGAGCGACCGCCCGCAGCTCCTCGACGATCGCGTACATCCGGTCCGTCCGGTTCACGCGACGACCCTACGTGGGAGGATCCACGGGGCGCCGACGATCCGGGTCGGCCGACCACGGGAGGAACGATGTTCGCAAGGTCGTTGGGCGACGACGGCGCAGAGCTGCGGCCGCTGGAGCCGTGGCACGCCGAGGAGCTGCTGGCGACGATCGACCGCGGCCGGGAGTTCGTCGGGCAGTTCATCGGCCTGGCGGACCGGATCACGGACCTGGAGTCGAGCCGGTCGTTCCTGGAGTCGTACGCGCAGAAGGCGGCGACCGACACGGGGCGCCTCTGCGGCATCTGGCTGGACGGCACGCTGGTGGGCGGGGTCCTCTTCCGCACGATGGACGTCGCGCAGGGCACCGCGGAGGCGGGCTGCTGGCTCGAGCCGGCGGCCGCCGGCCGCGGCCTGGTGACCCGCGCGTCGCGCGTCATCATCGACTGGGCGGTCCGGGAGCGGGGCATCCACCGCGTCGAGTGGTGGGCGGCGTCCGGCAACGCACCGAGCATCGCCGTCGCCCGCCGGCTCGGGATGCGCCGCGACGGCGTCCTGCGCGAGCACTACGCGCACCGCGGGGTGCGGCAGGACATCGAGGTCTGGTCGGTCCTCGCGCCGGAGTGGGAGGCGCAGGCGTGAGCGGCGGCCCGGACGACGGCGTCGAGCTGGTCGGAGGCGTCGAGAAGCGCGAGATCGTGCTCGTCGCGCCGGACCCGGCGTGGCCGGCGCGGTTCGCGCTGGAGAGCGAGCGTATCGTCGCCGCGCTCGGCCCCGTCGCGGTGCGTGTGGACCACGTGGGCTCGACGTCGGTCCCCGGGCTCGCGGCGAAGCCGATCGTCGACATCGACGTGAGCGTGCCCGATGTCGAGGACGAGGACGCCTACCTGCCCGCGCTGCTGGCCGCGGGGTACGAGCTGCGCGTACGGGAGCCCGGCCACCGACTCGTCCGCACGCCCGAGCGCGACGTCCACGTCCACGTCTGCGCCACGGGCAGCGACTGGGAGCGGAGCCACCTGCTGTTCCGCGACCGGCTCCGGCACGACGCCGACGACCGCGCCGCGTACGCCGCGCTCAAGCGCGAGCTCGCTGCCCGCGACTGGCCGAGCATGAACGACTACGCCGACGCCAAGGGCGACCTCATCGCGGAGATCACCGCCCGGGCGGAGGCGTGGGCCGCCGCCACGGGCTGGCGGGTATAGCGCTCAGCCGCCGTCGGGCTCGCCGTCGAGCAGCGTGCCCGCCGCGTGCGCCTCGAAGAGCGTTGACGCGGCGTCGGCGTCGCCGTCGTCGAGCACGTCGAGCAGGCTGCGGTGCCAGTCGGCCACCTGGTGCCAGTCGCCGGTGAACTCGGGGTCGCCGAGCAGGTGCATGGAACGGAGGCTCGGCTCGATGATGTCCCACATGCGCGGCAGGTAGGTGTTGCCGCTGGCCTCGATGACGGCACGGTGGAAGCCGAAGTCGAGCTCGCGGAACGCGGGCAGGTCCGCCGCGTCGACGGCGCCGTGCATCTCGTCGATGACCTTCTCCAGGCTGGAGCGGGTCTCGGGCGCGAGCCGCCCGCACGCGAGCCGGCCGGCCAGCGCCTCGAGCGCGACGCGCGCCTGCTTGGCCTGCTGCGCCTCCTCGTCGGAGTACTGAGCCACGAAGTTGCCCTGGTGGCGCACGTGCGTCACCAGGCCCTCGTGGGCGAGCCGCTTGAGGGCGTCGCGCACGGGCGCCTGGCTGACCTGGAGGCGGCGGGCGAGCTGGGACTCGACGAGCTGCTCCCCCGGGGCGAGCTGCGACGTCTTGATCATCGACTTCACGAGGTCGTAGATCTGGTCCGACAGCAGACCTCGCTCCAGGCCGCTGATCGAGCTGAGCGCGTCCGTCATCCGTGCAGCCTCACGTCGTTCCTCGAGCCGTTATCGACAATCGTTTGTGCGTCGCCAGCGTACGCCGCCAGCCAGGCGTCCGCGATCATCCGGGACGCCGGCGGGGTCGGGTGCACGCCGTCGGGGGCGAGCGCGGCGGCCCCGGCGTCCTGGGCGGCGCGGGTCAGCAGGGAGTGCAGCGGCACCAGCGACGCCCCGGTCTCGGCGGCCAGCCGGGCGACGACGTCCCGCTTGCCGTCGAGGTCCTCGAGCCACCCCTCCTGCTCGTCGCGCACGGGCAGCAGGAACGGCTCGACCAGCACGAGCCGCGGGCTGCCCGGCACCCGCGCGAGCAGCCGCCGGTACGTGGCCTCGAACGCCTCGGCGCTCGTCGCGTCGTCCGCGTCGAAGCGGCGCCAGGTGTCGTTCACGCCGACGTACACGGTGAGGACGTCGGGCGCCGTCGGCGCGACGTCGCGCTCCCACCGCTCCTCCAGGTCGACGGCGCGGTTGCCGCCGATGCCGCGGTTGAGCACGACGGCGTCGGGCAGGTCCGCCGCGACGAGGGCGACGTACCCGTCCCCGAGCGATGCCTCGTCCGCGCGGTCGCGGCCCGCGTCGGTGATGGAGTCCCCGACGAACACGAGGCGTTCGGGGGCTGCACTGCTGGTCATGAGCTCTCCTTCGAGTGACGGACGGGTCCGACCGTAGCGGGTCGGAGCCGCCGTCGCCGCATTGTCAGCGATTATCGATTAATGTAACCTGCCGGTGCTTGACGATCCGGGCGCGCCGCACCCGCGCCGCCCCGAGAACCCCGTGACCACACGAGAGGTCGGAGCACTCGCAATGAAGCGACCACTGTCAGCACTGCTGCTGACGTCCCTGCTCGTCGCAGGGACGCAGACGGCGGCCCACGCCGCCCCACCCCCGCACTCCGCACCGCAGGCCAAGGCCGGCACCCTCCTCTACGTCTCCCCCACCGGCGACGACGACGCGAAGGGGACCCGGAACCGCCCGCTCGCGACGCTCGAGGGTGCCCGCGACGCGATCCGCGAGCTGCCGAAGGGGCAGCGCAAGAAGGGCGTCACCGTGTACCTCCGCGAGGGCACGTACGAACGCTCGGAGTCCTTCGTCCTGGGCGAGGAGGACTCCGGCACCGCGGACGCCCCCATCACCTACCGCTCCTATCCCGGCGAGCGCGCCACGATCTCGGGCGGCAAGGAGCTGCCCTACGACGGCTTCTCCCCCGTGACCGACCAGGCCGTGCTCGACCGGATCATCGAGACGTCCGCGCACGACGACGTCCTGCAGATCGACCTGGGCGCGCTCGGCATCGACGACTACGGCCAGCTCAGCCGGCACGGCTACTGGAAGGCCAACGACGTCTCCACGACGCCGCCGATGGAGCTGTACGTGGACGGCGAGGACATGACCCTCGCGCGCTGGCCCAACGCGGGCGCGGCGAAGGACACCGTCCAGATGAACAAGATCGTCGACCCCGGCCCCACCAAGGACGACGCCGACCTGCAGGAGCGCGGCGGCACGTTCAGCTACTCCTACGACCGCCCGCAGTACTGGGGCGAGGCGGAGGACGTCTGGCTGGACGGCATCTTCGGGCAGAGCTGGGAGTGGTCGTACAACAACATCGCCAAGATCGACACGGACGCGCGCACGATCACGCTGCGGTACGGCGAGATGTCCGGCCTCATGAAGACCTGGTACCCGGACTTCCACTTCGCGCAGAACCTGCTCGAGGAGCTCGACGCACCGGGCGAGTACTACATCGACCGTGAGACCGGCATGCTCTACCTGGTGCCGAACGCGTCGTTCCTGGCCGAGCGCGGGGCACCCGTCGTCACGACGCTGGACGAGCCGATGATCCGCACCGACGGGGCGTCGTACGTGACGTTCGACGACCTGGTGCTGGAGTACGGGCGGGCCCTGGGCGCCGTCGTCCTCGGCGGCAGCCACGTGACGATCTCGAACAGCGACATCCAGAACTTCAGCGACGGCGGGGTCTCCATCAACTCCCCGGGCCGGTACACCTACGACGGCATCCCCGTGAACCGCGGCGGCCGCGACCACGCGGTGGTGTCCAGCGACATCCGCCACGTGGGCGGCGTCGGCGTCGTGCTGACCGGCGGGGACAAGACGACGCTGGAGCCCGGCCGCAACCGCGTGGAGGACTCCCACATCCACGACTTCGCCTACTACCACAAGGCCTACAACCCGGGCGTGATGTTCGACGGGGTCGGCAACGTCGCGCGCGGCAACGAGATCAACGACGCGCCGCACCCGGGCGTCATCGTGCACGGCAACGACCACCTGTTCGAGCAGAACGAGGTCTACGACGTCTGCAAGACGTTCCAGGACCTCGGCGCGATCTACATGAACTCGGGCGAGACGCCGCAGCAGCGCGGGCACGTGTTCCGGCAGAACTACTTCCACGACGTGGGCCTCACCAAGCACGGCGTCGAGGGCATCTACGCCGACAACTTCACGTGGGACCTGGAGATCAGCCAGAACGTCTTCGTGAACATGGGCAACGACGCGATCAAGTCCGGCTCGGCCGACTACATCGACGCCACGAACAACGTGTTCGTCGACACGACGGTGCCGTACGACAACTACACGCAGTGGATGGGCGACGGCGAGGGCAACACCGTCGACCGCGTGTACATGCCGAAGTGGAAGAAGGTGTTCGCCGACAACAAGGACTTCGTCGGCACGCCGTACCTGGAGAAGTACCCGGAGCTCGGCCACTTCTTCGAGGACAACCACTACTTCCCGAACAAGAGCACGTTCGCGAAGAACGTCGTGTGGAACCCGAACCGGACGCGCAACCCGGACGTCAACGCCGAGGGCGCGCTCGACACCAAGAACCTCCTCAACTACGGCACCGGCGACGACGCCAACTGGGTGACGGACACCGACCCCGGCTTCGTCGACGCGGCGAACGGCGACTGGACGCTGCGCGAGGACGCCGCCGTCTTCGACCAGATCCCCGGCTTCGAGGCCATCCCGTTCTCCGAGATCGGCACCGACGGCCACGTCGGGCAGTCGCAGACCCCGGACAGCGTGGCGCTGGAGTCGCTGGTGCTGCCCGCGGACCAGCTGGCGGTGACGCTCGGCGACGAGGTGTCGGTGGCCGCGCAGGCGGTGCCGTGGAACGCGACGCAGCAGGCCGTCACGTACACCTCGAGCGACCCCGAGGTCGCCACGGTCAGCGCGGCGGGGATCCTCACGGCCGTCGCGCCCGGCGAGGTCACCGTGACCGCGGAGGCGAAGGCCGACGCGGGCATCCGCGACGAGATGACCGTGACGGTGGCGGCCGGCGACGGCGTGCTGCACTCGACGGACTTCGAGACGGGCGGCAACGGCTGGGCCACCGACCCGAACCGGGCGATCGTCGACGACGGCACGGGCGACCACGTCTACCGCATCAAGAACGGCGCCAACTCCCAGCTCGACCGCTCGTTCACCGAGTACGCGCTCGACTTCACGGTGACGACGCCCGCCGAGGTGCCCGAGGGCGGGCAGATGCTCGTCTACGACCGCACCGGCAGCACGCCGGGCGGGTACGTGCGCTACCGCCACGCGGCGGCCGGCTCGACGTGGACGATCTTCGACTCCGCCTGGGGCACGGTGAAGGAGGTGACGCTGCCCGCGGGCGAGGGACTGAAGCCCTCCACCGAGTACGACGTGCGCGTCGTGGTGACGTCCGGCGGCGTGCGCGTGCTGGTCGACGGCGAGGAGGTCGTCGCGGGGGCCAACCCGGCGCCCGACGGGGCCGGCAAGGTCGGCTTCTACGTGCAGGGCTTCACGTCGCTCGACTTCGACGACGTGCGGTTCTCGCTCGTGGGCGTCGACCCGGACGGCCTGACCCTGGCGCCGTCCGAGGCGACGATCGAGCCGGGCGAGACGCACCCGCTCGCGCCGTCGTTCACCCCCGCGGACGCCACGCGCACCGGGCTCGAGTGGACGTCGAGCGACGAGTCCGTCGCGACCGTCGACGCGAAGGGCGTCGTGCGCGGCGTGGCCGCCGGAACGGCCACGATCACGGCGACGTCCACCGTGGTGCCCGGCCTCGCGGCGTCGTCCACCGTGACGGTGCGGGCGGCGGAGCACCCGGTGACCGACCTCGGCGCCGAGATCCTCGACCCTGCCGCGTGGGCGCCGGGCGAGGGGATCACGGTGGCCGACGGCGCGGCCCACCTGGCGCCCCGCGGCGCGTGGAGCTTCGCGCCGCAGCAGTTCGGCGACGAGCTGCTCCGGTTCGACACGTCGGTCGGCGCGTTCAACGGCGGGTGGTTCGGGTTCTCCGTCCGGTCGAAGACCGCCGGCGACCCGGTGTGGACCAACAGCAGCTCGGGCTACCTCGTGGTGATCAAGGAGGACGTCATCGAGATGCAGCGGTGGAGCCCCGCGGTCTTCATGATCGACACGTTCCCCAACACGGTGATCGAGCCGAACTCCACCCACGAGGTCACGTTCGGCGCCGTCGACGTGGAGGGCGGCACCCGCGTGGTGCTGCGCGTGGACGGCGAGCCGGTGTGGAGCTACCTCGACGACACGGCGGGCAACCCGCTGGCCACCGACGGGTACTTCACCGCCTACCGGCAGGGCCCCGCAGGCGAGATGAGCATCGCGCCGGCGAGCTGACCCGTCGCCCTTCCACCACGCGATCTGTCGCGTCATCCGGCCG
>NZ_JBHVBO010000046.1:0-23460 GCF_042668085.1 Isoptericola sp. NPDC057391
GGCCGGCACCGGTCAGCCCCGCATCCCGAACGCCCACCGGGTGAGGCGCCAGCGCCGCACGCCCAGGTCGTAGACGACGAGCAGCACGGCCGCGGAGGCGACGACCACCACCGCCAGCTCGACGACGATCGGCGCCCGCCACGGCACCACCAGCGCGGCGACGCCCACGACCACCGGCTGGTGCAGCACGTACAGCGGCATGCCGGCGGCGAGCAGGTAGGCGTACACCTCGGTGCCCCGGCCGGTCGCCTCGCTCGTGCGGGACGACGCCCGCCGCAGCGCCCACCGGTCGAGACCGCCGAGGATCGCGACCACGAACAGCCAGCCCGCCGCGCCGAACAGCACCCGGAACGTGACTCCCGTCGCGTCCATGGCGGTGAACGCGTCGGAGGCCGCCGCGTCCGCGGCCAGGAACGCGACGAGGCCGCCGGTGAAGAGCACGCCGCCCGTCACCGCCGCGAGCGCGGCGTCCCGCCGCAGCGCGACCCGGAGCCGCTCGTCCCCTCCCAGGACGACCCCACCGAGGAAGAACCCGAGGTACGCCCAGCGGGGCCACCCCGCGTACTCCTGCTCCAGCCCCGGCACGCACAGCGCCGCCGTCGCCGTTGCCGGCAGGAGCACGGCGCCGCGGCGGCCTGCGGCACGGCCCACCCGGTCGAGGCCGCCCGGCGCGACGACCCGCGGCGCCACCCGCGCCAGCACGGCGGCCGCGAGCGCCAGCAGCAGCGACCACGCGAGCAGCAGCACGACGAACCACAGGTGCCCCGACTCGAAGTGCTCCCCCTGCACGACGAACGGCGCCTCGGCGGGCTCCAGCCGCACGTCGAAGAACCGCCGGTACAGCTCGGCGTACGACAGGTCGGAGCCCTCCCGGGTGCGCTCGCGCACCCACACCGGGAACGGCAGCAGCAGCACGGTGGCCACCAGCAGCGGCACGCCGAGCCTGAGCAGCCGCTCGCGCACGAACCCGCCGGGCGAGCGCCGGGACAGCGACCGCCGCGCCGCCCAGCCGGAGACGGCGAACAGCGCCGGCATCGCCCAGACGACGGCGAGGCCCGCGAGGATGGTCGTGACCTCGGTGGTGGTCTCGTTCTTCACGTAGAAGTCGGGGTCGCTCGCGTCGAACACGAGCGCCGCGTGGAACAGCACGAGCCCGAGCACGACGGCGAGGCGCAGCGCGTCGAGCTCCGGACGCCGGGCGGTCAGCGCGGCGGGGCCGTCGACGGCGTCGCCGGGCACCGCACCGTCCGGGGGCCGCACTCCCCGATCGTCGCACCCGCTGCACCGGCGGTCGAGGCGCGCGTCAGTCCTGGAGGTACTGCAGCACCGCGAGCACGCGGCGGCTGTATCCGTCGGCGGCGTCGAGCCCGAGCTTGGTGAAGATGGCGTTGCCGTGCTTCTCGACCGCCGAGAGCGACAGGTGCAGCGCCGAGGCGATCCCGGCGTTCGTGCGTCCCTCCGCCATGAGGCCGAGCACGTCCCGCTCGCGCGGGGTCAGCCGGGCCAGCGGGTCCGTCCGCCGCGAGTCGGCGAACAGCTGGCGGACCACCTCGGGGTCGACGACGAAGTCGCCGCGTGCCACCCGGTGCAGGGCGTCCAGCAGCTCCGCGACCCGCATGACGCGGTCCTTGAGCAGGTACCCGACCCCCGCTCCGCCGCCGGTCACCAGCTCGCGCGCGGAGCCGCTCTCCACGTACTGCGACAGCACGAGCACCGCCACCGCGGGCCAGCGGCGCCGGATCTCGAGGGCGGCCCGGATGCCCTCGTCGGTGTGCGTGGGCGGCATGCGCACGTCGACGACGACGACGTCAGGCGGGGTGCGCGCGGCCAGCATCGCCAGGAGCTCCGCGCCGTCGCCGACGGCGGCGTCCACCGTGACGCCCTCGTCGGTCAGCAGCGCCCGGAGCCCCTCGCGCAGCAGCGCCGAGTCCTCCGCGATCGTCACGCGCACGGCAGCACCGCCCGCACGGCCGTCGGCCCGCCGGCCGGGCTGCGCACGTCGAGGGTGCCGCCCAGCGAGCCGGCGCGCGCGGCGAGCCCGGCGAGGCCGCGGCCCGTGCCGGACCCGGCGCCGCCGACGCCGTCGTCCTCGACCGTCACGACCACCGCCCCGTCGGAGGGCGCGACGACGACGTCCACGCGGGAGGCCCGCGCGTGCTTCCCCACGTTGGTGAGCGCCTCGGCGACGACGTAGTACACGCATGCCTCGACGGACGGCGGCACCCGGCCCGGCACGCGGTAGTCGAGGGTGGCCGGCGGCGTGGACCGGGCGGTCAGCCGCCGGAGCACGGGGCGCAGGCCCTGGGTGTCGAGGGCGGTCGGGTGCACGCTCCACGCCACGTCGCGCACCGCCGTCAGCAGGCGGGCGGTCTCGTCGGCCGCCTGCGCGAGCAGGGCGTCGCGGGCGGCGTCGTCGGTGGCCCGGCGGCTGCGGTCGACGAGCATCCCCAGCGCGACCACGTGCTGCTGGGCGCCGTCGTGCAGGTCACGCTCCACCCGGCGGCGCTCCGCCTCGACCGCCGCGACGATCCCGGCGCGAGACGCGACCAGGGACTCGATGCGGGACACCAGCTCGGCGGGGTCCTCGTGCCCCAGGTAGCGCGCGGCGGCAGCCCGCTCGAGCGCCGCGGTGCCCACCAGCCCCATCACGGCGAGGTAGAGCAGCAGGACGCCGGGCACCGCCGCAGACAGGATCGTGAGCCCGGTCGTGGGCTCGCCCTCCTCGTTGGTCAGCGCCTGGACGCGCAGGTCGAACGCCCACGACGCGATCATCAGCGCCGCGGCCAGCACACCGTAGGCGAGCAGCAGGAGGACGCCCAGGCCCGTGAGCCCGACCACGAGACGTACCGCCAGGTACCTCGCGCGCCGGTCGGTCGCCGTGGGGGCGCCGGCGGGGCGGCCCAGCCAGCGCTCGAGCCGTCGAGCGTGCACCGCCACCGCTGCCGTCAGCACGCGGTCACGCCGCTCCCGCGCGCCCGGCACGAGCCCGCCCGCGACGGACCAGACGCCCGCCGCGGCCAGGGCGGCGACGTCGAACGGGACGAGGCACGCCCCGAGCACGACCCCGTACGTCGCGCGGGAGACGGAGGAGGGGATGGCCACCCGGCAACCCTAGCCACGCGGCCCCGGCACGGTACTGCGGCAAACCGCACCCCTGACCTGCGGTTCCCCGCCCCGAACCGTGCGCGAAGCCGCGCCGCGGAGGCGCCGGCGCCGTTCGTAGCGTCGACGGCATGAGCACAGCACTCCTTGCGACGGCCGCCACGGCGACCACCCTCACCACGACCACGACGGCGGACGACCCCGGGGATCGTCTCCCGCCTCACCGACTGGGCGGTGGGCCTCATGGAGGTTCTCGGTGCACCGGGCGCGGGCCTCGCCGTCGCCCTCGAGAACCTCTTTCCGCCCATCCCCAGCGAGGTGATCCTGCCGCTCGCCGGGTTCACGGCGAGCCAGGGCACGCTCGGGCTGCTCCCCGTGATCCTGTGGACCACCGCGGGGTCCGTCGTCGGCGCGCTCGCTCTCTACCTCGTCGGCGCGGCGATCGGCCGGGACCGGCTGCGGCGCGTCGTCGACCGTGTGCCCCTGGTCCGGCTCGAGGACCTCGACACCGCGGAGGCATGGTTCGCCCGGCACGGCGCGCGCGCCGTCCTGCTCGGCCGGCTGATCCCCATCGTGCGGAGCCTGATCTCCGTGCCCGCCGGCGTGGAGCGGATGCAGCTGGGCCGGTTCGTGACGCTCACGGCGGTCGGCAGCCTCGTGTGGAACACCGTCCTCGTGCTGGTCGGGTACCTGCTGGGCGAGCAGTGGCACGCCGTGGAGGACGTCATGGGCCGCTACCAGTCGGTCGTGATCGTGCTGGCCTGCGTCGCGCTCGCCTGGTATGTCGTGCACGCGGTGGTCGCCCGGCGCGCCGTGGTCGGTCGGCGGCACGCGCGCTCGCGGTGACGGGAGGGTTCAGGCGAACACCCGCGCCCGGTCGCGCCGCACGCCGAGGTGCGGGTGTGCAATGGACGCATGAGCGAGCAGCGCACCACGCCCGACGTCCCCACCCGCGCCGCCGCCGACGGCACTGCGATCCCCGCCGTCGGCTTCGGCACCTACAAGCTCAAGGGCTCCGGCGGCGCCGACGCGATCGCCCGCGCCATCGACGCCGGCTACCGGCTGATCGACTCCGCGTTCAGCTACGAGAACGAGGGCACCGTCGGCCGCGCCGTCCGTGCGGCGTCGGTGCCGCGCGAGGAGCTGCTGATCACGTCGAAGCTGCCCGGCCGCCGTCAGGCCTACGACGACGCCGTCGCCACGGTCGAGGAGTCGGTGTACCGCAGCGGGCTCGACCACCTCGACCTGTACCTCATCCACTGGCCCAACCCACGGATCGGGAAGTACGTCGAGGCGTACCAGGCGCTGGTCGACTGCCGCGAGCGGGGCCTGATCCGGCACGTCGGCGTCTCGAACTTCCTGCCCGAGCACCTCGACGCGGTCATCGAGGCCACCGGCGTGACCCCGGTCGTGAACCAGGTCGAGCTGCACCCCTACTTCCCGCAGGCCGCCCAGCGCGCCGCCGACGCCGAGCGCGGCATCGTCACCGAGGCATGGAGCCCGCTGGGCCGCGCGAGCGACATGCTCGAGGACCCGGTGATCGCGGAGGTCGCCGCGGCCCACGGCGTCTCGCCCGTGCGCGCCATCCTGCGCTGGCACGTGCAGCTCGGCGTCGTGCCGATCCCCAAGGCGTCCAGCCCCCGGCGGCAGGCCGACAACCTCGACGTGTTCTCGTTCGAGCTCACGGACGACGAGATGGCCCGCATCACCGGGCTCGGCCGCCCCGACGGTCGCACCGCCGACCAGGACCCGGCGGTCTACGAGGAGCTCTGAGCCCCCAAGGTCGGACCCACCCTCACGCGTGGTGCAGGGCGTGGGGCTCCGCGTCGACGTCGTGCCCCATGGCCTCGCGGTACAGGGCCGGGTAGTCGGCGGCGACGCCCTGCAGCAGCGTCTCGACGACGGACTCGATCTCGGCGGGGGCCGTCGTCGCGTGCCCGAAGAGGGCCCGGTAGTGCACGAACGACCCGAGCAGGTCGACGGCGAGGTCGAGGTCCAGGTCGGCGCGCAGGTCGCCGCGGTCGCGTGCCCCCGACAGCGTGCGGCGCACCGCCTCCCGGGGCGGGTCGAAGAGGCGCGCCATGAACTCGGCGCGGAGGTCGGGGTCGTCCGCCGTGTCCGCGAGGAGGGGCGCGAGCACGCCGGGCGGGAGCTGCTCGAACGCCGCGACGAAGAGGCCGAGGCACTCGGCGAGGTCGCACATCGTGCACGAGGTGTCGGGGGGCGACACGCGGCCGATCCGGCGCTCCAGCGCCGCGAGCGCCAGGCGCTGCCGCGTGGGCCAGCGCCGGTAGAGCGCCGGCTTCGAGGTGCCCGCACGCCGCGCCACGTCGCCGAGGGAGAGCCGGGCGTAGCCGACGTCGTCGAGCGCGGCGAGGGTCTCGGCGAGCACGGCGTCGTCGATCCCCGTGTCGCGCGGCCGCCCGACGCGCGCGGACGGCTCGGGCGGACCGGGCTCGGAGAAGACCGTTGACATGCCCTCACCCTACAGTTTAATTTCGTTACGCCACGTAATGGAACGACGAGGGGACCGACGATGATCCGCACCCGCAGCCTGACCCGCACGTTCCGCACCGACCACGGCACGGTCGAGGCCGTCCGCGGGATCGACCTGGACGTCGCCGAGGGCGAGGCAGTCGCCCTGCTCGGCCCCAACGGCGCCGGTAAGAGCACCACCCTGCGCATGCTCACCACGCTGCTCCCCCTCACCCGCGGCACCGCGACGGTGGCGGGGCACGACGTCGCGCGCGACCCGGTCGCGGTCCGGCGCCGCATCGGCTCCATCGGGCAGGGCAACGGCTCCTTCGACGGGCTGCGCGTCCTCGAGGAGCTCACCGCCCAGGCGCGTCTCTACGGCCTGCCGCGGCGCGCGGCGCGCCGCCGCGGCGAGGAGCTGGTCGCGGAGCTGGAGCTCACCGGGCTCGCGGACCGGGACGTCGCCACCCTCTCCGGCGGCCAGCGGCGCCGCCTCGACCTCGCGATGGGGCTCGTCCACCGCCCGCCGGTGGTGTTCCTCGACGAGCCGTCGTCCGGGCTCGACCCGCACAGCCGGGCGCACCTGTGGGCCCACGTCGCGCGCATGCAGGCCGAGCAGGGCACCACCGTGGTGCTCACCACGCACTACCTGGACGAGGCGGACACGGCGGCCGACCGGGTCGTCGTCGTCGACCACGGCGAGATCATCGCCGACGGGACGCCGGACCAGCTCAAGGGGAAGGTCTCCGGGGACCTCGTGACCGTGGAGCTCGCCGACGCCGCGGACGCGCCGACCGCCTCCGGCGTCGCGGCCCGCCTGCCGGGCGCCCAGGACGTCGAGCCCGCCGGGGACGTCGTGCGCTTCCGGGTAGCCGGCGGGGACACGGTGACGCCCCAGGTCGTGCGTGCCATGGACGCCGCGGGGGTCCGGCTGCGCGGCACCCGCGTGCAGCGCCCCACCCTCGACGACGTCTTCCTCACCCTCACCGGCCGCAGCCTGCGTGACGGCGCCGCCGCCTGAGCCGCCTGCCCCTCGCCCTGCACCCACGACGCGATCCCGACCACACCCGGAGGACGACATGACCGCCCTGAGCGACACCGCCACCCTCTTCGACCGCGACGTCCGCGCCAAGCTGCGCACCCCCTGGCCGTACGTGGAGTCCCTCGCCGACCCGCTGCTGCTCCTGCTGCTCTTCGCCCCGCTGGCGGGCGCGGTGGGCGCGGCGCCCGACGGCGCGTCCGGGAGCACCATGCAGTGGTTCGTGCCCGGGATGCTCGTGATCATGACGTTCAGCACGTCGGCGTTCATCGGCTCCGGGATCCAGGAGGAGCGGGCGGCGGGCTCCCTGGAGCGCCTGCTCGTGACCCCCACGCACCGCAGCGCCATCCTCACCGGACGGGTGCTGCGGGTCGTGGTGACCGTGCTCGTTCAGGCGCTGGTCATCGTCGCGGTGACGGCGCCGATGGGGCTCCGGGTGCCGGTGGTGGGCGCGCTCCTGGCCGCCGTCGAGCTCGCCGCGCTGGCCGCCGGGCTCGCGCTCCTGTCGCTGGCCGCGGGCGTCGGCCTGCGCAACGCGTACGCCTTCTGGGGTGTCGTGACGCTCACCTACACGCCGCTGATCGTCACGTCGGGGGCGCTGCTGCCCGTACAGCTCGCCCCGGACTGGCTCTACGCCCTGTCCCGGATCAACCCGATGGCCCACACGGTCGACGCCCAGCGCGCGCTGTTCGCCGGCGAGCTCGCCGACCCGAGCATCGCCCTCGGCCTGGCGGTCTCCCTCGGCATGGCAGCGCTCGGTCTCGTCCTCGGCGTCCGGGCGATGGGCCGGCTGCGCGCCTGACCGGCCTCACCCGCGGGCCGGGCGCCCGTCGCGGGGGCCGAAGACGCGCAGCGCGTCGGCGTCGCTCGCCGCCGACCGCAGGTATTCGTCGGCCCACGCCCTCGCGTCGGGGTACGCCGACCCGGCGGCCACCGCGGCCACCGCGGCGTCCACGTCGACGGCGGTGTGCCGCAGCTCGACCTGGCCGTCGCGCAACAGCGCCCACGACCCGCCGGCACGGCCGTACGGCATCCCGACGCTGCCCGGGTTCACGACGAGGCGGCGGTCCACCAGCCGCACGAACGGCATGTGCGTGTGCCCGCACAGCACCGTCGTGACGTCGTCGTCGAGCCCGGCCAGCACCTCGGCCCACCGCTCGAGCGAGGAGTCGACGAGCACGACCTCCTCGTCGTCGCGCGGCGTCCCGTGGCACGCCACCACCCGGCCGAAGCCGCGCACGCGCAGCACGACGGGGTGCGGCAGCCCGGCCAGGAGCTCGACGTCCGCGGCCCGCAGCCGGGTGGCCGCCCACGGCACGACCGGGCCGGGCACGGCTCCCCCGCCGTCGCGGGCGTGCGCGACGAGCTCGCGGTCGGCGTTGCCGCGCACCAGCACGGCCCGGTCGCCCAGGGCGCGCAGCCGGTCGAGCACCTCCACCGGCTGCGGGCCGGCGGCGTGGTCGCCGGTGACGACGACGGCGTCCGCCGCGCGCACGTCCGGCTCGTCGAGCACCGCCTCGAGGACGGGCAGCACGCCGTGCACGTCCGAGAGCACCGCGACCGTGCCCAGCTCTCCCGTCGTCGTGTCCATACCGTCACGCATGCCGTCACGCTCCCAGCCCGACGGCGCGGGCGCACGCGGTTCCGCCGACAGCAGCAGGCCGGTGGCGGGCACGACGGCGCCGCGACAGCGTCGGGGGCGGGTGCGACGATCGACGGGTGCTGCTCACCGAGCTGGTCACCACGCACGCCGCCGTCGCCGCGACGCGCTCGCGGCTGCGCAAGCGGGAGCTGCTCGCGGACGCGCTGCGCGCCGCGGAGCCGGGCGACGAGGTGGAGGTCGTCGCGGCGTTCCTGTCGGGGCGGCCGCGGCAGCGCCGCACCGGGCTCGGCTGGCGCACCCTCGGCAGCCTCCCGACCCCTGCGGACGAGCCGTCCCTGACGCCGGCCGACGTCGACGACGCCCTCGGCCGTCTCGAACGCCTCGCGGGCGCGGGCTCGCAGGCCGCCCGCCGGTCCGCCGTCGACGGCCTGTTCGGGCGCGCGACCTCCGACGAGCAGGACTTCGTGCGGCGCCTCGTGCTGGGCGAGCTGCGCCAGGGCGCGCTCGACTCGCTGCTGCTCGACGCGATCGCCGCGGCGGCCGACGTGCCGCTCCCGGTCGTGCGTCGTGCCGCCATGTTCAGCGCGCTCACCGGGCCGATCGCGCGGGCGGCGCTCGACGGCGGCGCGCCGGCGCTGGAGGCGTTCCGCCTCGAGCCCGGCCGCCCCGTGCGGCCCATGCTGGCGGCGTCGGCGCCCGACGTCGCCGCCGCCCTGGAGCGGTTCGAGGGCGCCGCCGTCGCCGCCGACACCAAGCTCGACGGCATCCGCGTGCAGGTGCACCGCCGCGGCGACGACGTCGTGGTGTTCACCCGCTCGCTCGACGACGTCACCGAACGGCTGCCCGAGGTGGTGGCCGTCGCGCGCTCCCTCGACGTGCGCACGGTGGTGCTCGACGGCGAGGCGATCGCCCTCGACGACGCCGGCCGCCCCCGCCCCTTCCAGGAGACCGCCGCCCGCACCGGCAGCCACGACGCCGAGGCGGGCAGCGCCACCGTGCCGCTCAGCGTGCGGTTCTTCGACGTGCTGCACCACGACGGCGCCGACCTCATCGACGCGCCCGCGGCCGAGCGCCTCGAGGTGCTGGACCGCGTGCTCCCTCCCGAGGTCGTCGTGCCGCGGCTCGTCTCCGCCGACGTCGCGGAGGTCGAGCGGTTCTTCGCCGACACCGTCGCCGCCGGGCAGGAGGGCCTGGTGCTCAAGGCCCTCGACGCGCCCTACGCCGCCGGCCGCCGCGGCGCCGGCTGGGTCAAGGTCAAGCCCCGGCACACGCTCGACCTCGTGGTGCTCGCCGTCGAGTGGGGCTCCGGGCGCCGCCAGGGCTGGCTGTCCAACATCCACCTCGGCGCGCGCGACCCCGACACCGGCGGCTTCGTCATGCTCGGCAAGACGTTCAAGGGCATGACCGACCAGATGCTCGCCTGGCAGACCGAGCGGTTCACGGAGCTGGCGACGTCGCCCGCCGACGGGTCGTCGTACGTCGTGCAGGTGCGGCCCGAGCAGGTGGTCGAGATCGCGTTCGACGGCGTGCAGCGCTCCACCCGCTACCCCGGCGGGATGGCCCTGCGGTTCGCACGCGTGGTGCGCTATCGCGACGACAAGGCCGCCGCCGAGGCGGACACGGTCGACACCGTGCGCACCCTGGCGGCGGCCTCCGGGTCCTCGACCGGCTGAGCCGGCGCGGTCGTCAGCTCGCGCGCCGCTGGCGGGTCCAGATCAGCACGCCGACACCCGCGCCCAGGAGCGCGACGGCGGCCATGACGATGCCGAGCAGCTGCGCGCCCGTGACCGGGAGCGACTGCGGGGCGGCCGCGGCCTCGAGGTCCGCGCTCACGCGGCCGGAGCTGCCGCCCACGGTCTGCGTGCGGGCCTCGGCGGCCTCAGGCTCGACGTCCACGTAGTCCGCGCCGCCCGCGCCCGGCGTCTCGTCGCCGGACGGACCCTCCTCGGCGACGACGGCCGGCGCGGTTTCCGACGCCGCGGGGACCGGCTCCGCGGGCGGCGCCTCCGTGGTGGGCTCCGGGGTCGGCGACTCCTCGGCGGGGGCCGTCGTCTCCTCCGCCGGGGTGGGGGTCGGCGCGGGGGCCTTCGTCGGGGGCGTCGTCGCCGCCGCGGGGGTCGGGCTCGGGGACGGCTCCGGGGCGTCCACGTACTCGACGGCGTAGTGGCTGATCGCCCGGCACTTGCCGCCGGTCGGGTACGCGATCGTGACCTCCGCGACGGGCTCGTCGAGCTCGACGATCTTGGGGCCGTCGCCCCGCCTGGCCGACCCGGCCTTCACGCAGTACGCGGAGATCAGCTCGCCCTCGGGCGCCTCCAGCGTGATCGTCCGCTCCTCGCCGTCGACGTCCGTCTTCGGCTCGTCCATGTCCGGGCAGACGTCGTCGTCCCAGGACCGCGTGTCGTCGGGCCACGAGAAGCGCTCGCCGTCGGCCCAGCCCGAGCCGCCGTCCCAGGAGGAGCCGGTGCGCGAATCGCCGCTCCCGCCCCAGTCGCCCCGGTCTCCGTGCCCCGCGGGCAGCGCGGCGGCCGGGCCGGCAGCGAGGCCGACGACGAGCAGGAGCGAGGCTCCGAGAACGGCGGGTGTGCGCACGAGCACTCCAAGGGGCAGGCGGGATCGACCGCATCAGCAGGTGGTGCGGCCTCCGGCCGCGCCGGAATGCTAGCGAGACCGACCTTCCGGCGGAAGGGTGAAATATCGGGACGACTCGCCCGCGCCCGCGCGGCGCGCAAGGCAGCGACGCCCACAACGAATCGCCCCGAAGCCAGGAGGGTTCCCACCCCTGTGCCGCGTTATGGGGGCCGCTAGCGTCGACGGTCGGCGCTGTCGTGCGGGGACCGCACGGCCCGCCGTCGTCGATCACCCGCCGAGAGGAAGTCCCCGTGACCACCATCGCCACGCCCGCCGTCCTGCTCGCCGACAGGGTGCTCCCGCGCAGCCTCGCCACCGATGTCGGCCTCGTGATCGGGGGCGCCGCGCTCACGGCGCTCCTCGCCCAGGTCACCGTGCCGCTGCCGCTGGTCCCGATCACCGGGCAGACGATGGCGGTGCTCCTCGTCGGCGCGACCCTCGGCGCCACCCGCGGGGCCGCGTCGATGAGCCTCTACGCGCTGCTGGGGATGATCGGGCTGCCCGTCTTCTCCGACGCGAGCGGCGGGATGTCCGTGGTGCTGGGGACCACCGGCGGGTACATCGTCGGCTTCGTCGCCGCCGCCGCGCTGGTCGGCCGGCTCGCCGAGCGGCGCTGGGAGCGCACGTTCCTCAAGGGCCTGGTGACGTTCCTGGCCGGCACGGCGGTGACCTTCGCGGTGGGCCTGCCGTGGCTCGCCGTCGTCGCGGGGCTCGACCTGCAGGCGACGATCGCCCACGGGCTCGCGCCGTTCGTGCTGCCGGGGATCCTCAAGGCGGCGGTGGTCGCCGGGCTGCTGCCCGCGGCGTGGAAGGGTGCGGAGCGGCTCGCCGCCCGACGGGAGGGCTGAGCGACCGCCCACGCCGCGCGGCCGGCGTCCTCAGCGGCCGCCGCGCCGGCGGCCCTTGCGCGGCGACGACGCCCGCGGGCCCCCGCCCCGCCGGGCCGCGCCGCGCTGGCCGGCGCCACGGCCCTGGCCGGGGGCACCGCCCCCGCCCCGCCCGGCCTGCCCCCGCGCCGGCTTCGTGGCCTCCGCGGGCCTCGCGTCCGACCGCCCGGCCGCGGCGCGGCCCCGGGAGCTGTTCGCGGTGCGGCCGCGCACGATGCCGATCATCTCCTCCACCAGCTCGCGGATGTCGTCGGGCAGCCCCTCCACGAGCCACGCCAGGCCGACCGGCGCCCCGGGCCCGCCGTCGAGCACCCGGTAGGTGACGTCCTTGCGGTGGTGCAGCCTCGCCAGCGACATGGGCACCACCGTGACGCCGACCCCCGTCGCCACCAGCGCGATGGCGTCGGCCGCGGTGTCGGGCCGGAGGTCCGCGTCAGGGTCCGGGGACGTCGGCGCCAGGCCGGGCACGGGCCCGCCGTCGGCGAACAGCACGTCGTCCTTGGCCAGCCAGACGACGTCGTCGGCGAGGTCGTCGGCGGTGACGACCTCGTCCTCCGTGGTCGCCGCGAGCAGGTGGTCGCGGGAGACGGCGACCACCGGCAGCTCGGTGTACAGCGGGATGGCGTGCAGCACGTCGCCGTCCACCGGGAGGCGCAGGAGCGCCGCGTCCACCCGCCGCTCGGCGAGCGCGGGGGGCGCGTCCGCGGCGTCGACCTGGACCAGGTCGAGCCGGACGTCCGGGAGCCGGTCGCGCCACGTGCGTGCCCAGCGGCCCGGCGTCGCGCCGG
Source organism: Isoptericola sp. NPDC057391 (assembly GCF_042668085.1). Classification (NCBI taxonomy): domain Bacteria; kingdom Bacillati; phylum Actinomycetota; class Actinomycetes; order Micrococcales; family Promicromonosporaceae; genus Isoptericola; species Isoptericola sp. NPDC057391. The sequence goes on from NZ_JBHVBO010000046.1 coordinate 12,526, forward strand.
GCACGTAGCCGAGCCGGAACGTGGGGCGGCCGTCGTCCACCGTGTCGTCGAGGGCCTCGCCCGGCTGGTCGGTCACGGCACCAGGCTACGTGGGCGCGCCGCGCCGCCCGCCGCGACTACCCTGGTGCCCATGGCCGGAACCCCCTTCTCCCAGCAGGTCCTCAAGCCGACGAACGCGGCGAAGAAGCTCGGGGTGTACCTGCCCGCGACCCCGCCCGAGTTCCAGGAGCACGGCATCACGCGCGCCGAGCTCGAGGAGCTCGAGAAGAACCCGCCCCAGTGGCTCGACGAGTTGCGCCGCCACGGGCCGCACCCGCGTCCCGTCGTCGCCGGTCGCCTCGGCATCTCCATCGCCGGTCTCGCGCGCGGCGGCATCACCGAGCCGCTGACCACCGAGCAGATCAACGAGCTGCGCGACGAGCCGCCCGCGTGGCTCCTCGCCGAGCGCGAGACCGCCGCGAAGGTGCGCGAGGAGGAGGACCGGGTCAAGGCCAAGGCGGCCGAGCAGGCCGAGCGCCAGGCCCGCCGCTCGCGCTGACGGGCCCCGCGCCCCGGCCACGGGCCGGGACTACTGACCCATGACGTACTTGACCGTCGGGCCGGCGGTCCAGCCGCCGTCGACGGCGAGCTCCGCGCCCGTCATGTACGACGCGGCGTCCGAGAGCAGGAACACCACGGCCGACGCGATCTCCGGCGCCTCGCCCACGCGGCCCATGGGGGTGTTGGGGTAGTTGCCGTCGCCCCGCTGGATGCCGACCTCGGCCGTCATCGGGGTGTAGGTCATGCCCGGGTGCACCGAGTTGACGCGGATCTTCTCCGTGCCGAGCTCGACCGCCGCGACCTTGGTGAGGCCGCGCACGCCCCACTTGGACGCGCCGTAGCCGGCGGTGAGCGCCAGCCCCATGAGGCCCGCGGCGGACGAGATGTTGACGATCGAGCCCTGCCCGCGCTCGCGCATGGCCGGCACCACGGCCTGCAGCCCCAGGAAGACGCCGGTGAGGTTGATCTCGAGCACCCGGCGGAAGTGGTCGACCGGCTCGTCGACGATGGGCGCACCGGTGGAGACGCCCGCGTTGTTCACCAGCCCGTCCACGCCGCCGAAGCGCTCGGTCGCGGCGCGGACCACGTCCGCCCAGCCCTCGGCGGACGTGACGTCGTGCCGCACGAAGATCGCGTGGTCGCCGAGCTCCGCGGCGGTCGCGTTCCCCTCGTCCTCCAGCACGTCGGTGACGACGGCGTTCCCGCCGGCGGCGACGACCTGGCGGGCCGCCTCGGCCCCGAGCCCCCGCGCGCCTCCGGTGATGACGACGGTGCGTCCGTCCAGCTGTCCCATGACTCCTCCTCCCGCGCCGTCCGTGGCGTGGGCGGCGTCGACTCGGGTTCGCCGGGACCGTCGGTCCCCGTCACGACCCGTCTCGTCACGATACGCCTTGCTGGCACACCGTGTCAGCAAGGCGGGTGGTACGTCGGTCTCGTGGCGCGGGAGGGCGGGCCTACGGCGTCGCGCCGGCGGCGCGGTCGGTGTGGCCCAGCGAGAGCTCGGGCGCGACGGCGTCGCGGATCGCCGTCTTGAGCGGCGGGATCTCCGGGAAGCCGCCCTCGGCGGCGCGGTCCCACAGCAGCACCGCGGGGCGGCCGTCGCCGGGGTCGAGCTCCACGCGGAAGACACCGCCGGTGCCCGGCACCAGCGCGACCTCGGCCAGCCGCGTGCGGAACGTCTGCAGGAGCTCCTGCGCCACCCACGCCGCCCGCATCAGCCAGCGGCACTGCGTGCAGTAGGTGATCGAGACCCGCGCGGACGAGGTCGGCTCCGGCGCGGCGCTGTCGGCGTTCATGGCGCCAGGGTAGGGCGCGCTCAGGGCAGGACGGCGACCGCCTCGACCTCGACCAGCAGGTCGGGCTCGCCCAGCGCCGCCACCCCGAGCAGAGTGATCGGGCGGACCAGGTCGAAGCCGAGCCGCTCGGCGGCCCGGACGGCGCCGGCTCCGAGCTCGGCCATCTTGCCGGGCTCCCAGTCCACGACGTAGACCGTGAGCTTCGCGACGTCCGCGAACGTCCCGCCCGCCGCCGTGACCGCCGCGTGCACGTTGGCGTACGCCTGCTCGGCCTGCGCCGCCAGGTCTCCGGGCCCCACCGGGCGCCCCTCGGCGTCGCGCGCCACCTGGCCCGAGACGAAGACGAGCCGCGACCCCTCGGCGACGGCGACCTGGGCGTAGACGTCGGGCTGCGGCAGGGCGGGCGGGTCGAGCAGCTGGACGCTCACGGGGGCTCCTCGGGTGGCGGCGGCGTGCGGGCCCCGCCATTCCATAGCAGCGCTATAGAATGCGCAAGTGGTCCGCCCTGCCCGTCCCGAGGTCCGCACGCAGATCGTCGAGCGTGCCGGTGCCCTGCTCGCCCGCCGCGAGCCGGTCACGCTGCGCTCGGTGGTGGCGGGCACGGGCGTCTCGACCATGGCCGTCTACACCCACTTCGGCGGCATGCCGGGGCTGCTCGGCGCCGTGCGCCAGGAGGGCTTCGCCCGGCTGGCCACCCGTCTCGCGACGCTCGCCACCACCGACGACCCGGTCGCCGACGCGGCCGCCGCCGGGGCCGCGTACGCCGCGACCGCCCGCCGCAGCCCCGAGCTGTACACGCTGATGTTCGACGGCACCCTCCCCCTGCCCGATCCGGCCGCGGCGGACGCGACCCTCGCGCACCTGGTCACCGCGATCCGGCGCGCCGTCGAGGGCGGACGCCTCGGGGCCGACGTCGACCCCGCCGCGCTGGCGCACGAGCTGTGGATGCTCGGGCACGGCGCCTGCATGCTGCTGGCCACCGGCGTCCTGACGTTCGAGCAGGTCGAACCGACCGTGACCTCCGGGCTCGCGCACCTGTACCGCGCGGCGGGCGACGACGCGGCCCGCGCACGCCGGTCCGTGCGACAGGGCTGGGCGCGCGGGCTCACCGGCAGCGCGTGACGCCGGCGGGAGTCGGGGAGACTGGTCGCGTGCACCACGCCTCCGAGCCCGACTCCCCCGCCCCCTCCGCTCCCCGCGACACCGACGCGCGGCTCGCCGCCGTCCTCGGTGCGCTGGTGCCGTGGCCCGAGGACGGGTCCCGCGCCGACGGCCCCGTCGCCGTCGACGCCACCGACCGGCTCCTCCTCGACGAGGCCGCGCCGCTGCTCGCCACGGCCGGGCCGGGCGACGTCGTCGTCATCGGCGACCGGTTCGGCGCGCTCACGCTCGGCGCCGTGACGCTGGGCGCCCCCGACGTGCGGTCGTGCACGGACACCGTCACGGCCGAGGCGGCGCTGGACCGGAACATGGACCGCGACGGGCTCCTCGACGTCGTGCGCGGGGACCGGCCGACCGTGCGGATCACCGTCCGCGACCGCGTCGACGGGCACCTGCTGGGCGGCGCGCGCCTGGTGCTCCTGCAGCTGCCGGGCTCGCTGGCCGAGCTCACGGAGGTCGCGGAGCTGGTCGCGAGGCACGCCTCCCCCGACGTCGTCCTGCTGGCCGGCGGGCGGGTCAAGCACATGACGCGAGCGATGAACGAGGTGCTGGCCGCGTCGTTCGCCGACGTGCGCGCCACCCTGGCGCGGCAGAAGTCCCGCGCGCTGGTGGCGACGGGCGTCCGGGTGGAGCGCCGGGACGCGCCGCTCACCTACCCGGCGACCGCACGGCTGACGGACGCCGAGCTCGTCACGGCGGCCGGCACGCCGCACGTCGACGTCGTCGCGCACGGCGGGGTGTTCGCGGGCACGACGCTGGACCTCGGCACGCGCTTCCTGCTCACGACGGCGGAGAAGTGGCCGGGCGCCGACCGCGTGCACGACGCCGTCGACCTGGGCAGCGGCAGCGGCCTGCTCGCCACCGTCCTCGCACTCCGGTACCCCGAGGCCCGCGTGGTCGGCACGGACCGCTCCGCCGCCGCCGTCGCGTCGACCCGGGCGACGGCGGAGGCGAACGGCGTCGACGGGCGCGTCGTCGCGCTGCGCGGGGACGCGGGCGAGCACCTGGAGCCCGCCGGCGCGGACCTCATCCTGCTCAACCCGCCGTTCCACGACCGCACGGCCGTGCGCACCGACGCCGCCCACCGCATGTTCCGCGCGGCCGGGCGCGCGCTGCGCCAGGGCGGCGAGCTGTGGTGCGTCTTCAACACGGCGCTGCACTACCGGCAGGCGCTGACCCGCGCCGTCGGGCCCACCGTGCACGTCGCGCAGAACCCGAAGTTCACGGTCACGCGGTCCCGCCGCCGCTGAAGCACGGCGAGGTAGTTCAGAAAGCCGCGAGGTAGTTCCCTGGGTCGAGGCCCGCACGACCTGACCGCTGGGGAACTACCTCGCGGCCTTCTGAACTACCTCGCCGAAGGGTCAGCGCACGCCGACGACGTCGACGACGAAGACGAGCGTGGCGCCGCCGGGGATGCCGGCCTGCGGCACGCCGCGCTGGCCGTAGCCGTGCTCGGACGGGATGGACAGCAGCACGCGGTCGCCCACGTTGCGGCCGACCAGGCCCTTGTCCCAGCCGCCGATGACCGCGCCGACGCCGATGGGGAAGTCGATGGTCTGGCCGCGGTCGTAGGAGTTGTCGAACACGCCGCCGCCCCAGGTCTGGCCCAGGTAGTTCACGACGATGGTGCGGCCGGCGTCGACCACCGGGCCGGTGCCCTCCTCGAGCACCTGCACCTGCAGGCCGGCGGGGGCGTCGCCCTCGGGGAAGGTGATCTCGGGCTTGTCGCCGAAGCCGCCGGTGGCGGTGGGGAGCGTGGTCACAGGGGTACCTCGTCTTCGTCGTCGTGCAGAGTCGGGGTGCAGCGACGCCGGCCACCTGCCGGCGGGGCTGCGCCGTCCAGCCTACGCGGCGGACGGCACCGGGCACCCGGCGACGTCGCGCAGCGCCGCGAGCGCGGCCTGCACCGGCGGGGTGTCGGCGACGGCGTCCTGCACCAGGGCATAGATGGACCGCACCGGCACGGGCCGCACCACGGGCACGGCCACCGTCCCGGCCGCGGGCCGCGCGGAGCCGAGCGCGGGCAGCACGGTGATGCCGATACCGGCGGCGACGAACGCGAGGGCGGTCGGGTAGTCGTGGGCCTCGACCGCGAACGCGGGGCTGAAGCCCGCGGCCCGGCACGCCTCGAGCAGGTTGCGGCGGCACCAGCCGCGCGCGAAGTCGTTGTCGATCCACCGGTCCCCGACCAGCTCGGCGAGCTCGATCTCGTCCCGTCCCGCCAAGGGGTGGTCCTGCCGGACGACGGCGACGTAGGGGTCGTCGAGCAGGTGGTGGGCGGTCGTGCCGGCGGCGGGCCGGAAGTCGGGCTGCGCGACGGCGAGCTGCAGGTCGGCGCGCTTCGACGGGTCGGTGGGGATCTCCTCGGTGAGCTCGAGGTCGAGCCGCACGCCGGGGAACCCGGTGCTGAGCGCGCTGACGACGGCCGGCAGCCACGCCGCACCGACGGAGGCGAAGTAGGCGACCGAGAGGCTGCCGGAGCGACCGGAACGCAGGTCCGCGACGAACGTCTCCACCTCGCCCAGGCGGGCGAGCAGGCCGTCGGCCTGCGCGGCGAGCGCCTGACCCGCCGCGGTGGGTCGGACGCCGCGGCCGTGGCGCGCGAGCAGCTGCAGCCCGGTCTCGCGCTGCAGCGCGGCGACGTGCTGGCTCACCGCGGACGGCGTGTACCCGAGGTTGGCGGCCGCCGCGGCGACCGAGCCGCTGGCGACGACGGAGCGGAAGACGCGAAGGCGGTGGACGTCGAGCATGGTCGTGACACTACAGCGAGACTGAAGCATTCGGTAGATATCTGAACTGGTGCTCACGGGACGGGTCGGCGACGATCGATCCCATGACCGAGACCACCGCGCGCACCGCGCCGACCGCACCGACCACGCCTCCGGGGAGCCCCGCCCGCCGCGCCGGCGCCCTCACGGCGGCCGCCATGGCCGTCACCGTGGTCCTGTGGGCGTCCGCGTTCGTCGGCGTGCGCGCCGTCGGCCACGACCTCGACGCCGGCGCGCTCACCCTCGGGCGGATCGCCGTCGGCTCGGTGGCGCTGACCGCGATCCTGCTCGTGGCCCGCGTGCGCCGCCGCACGCCCGTGCGCCTCCCCCGCGGCCGGGTGCTGCTGCTCGTGCTCGCCTGGGGCGTCGCGTGGTTCGGCGCGTACAACCTCACCCTCAACGCCGCCGAGCGGCACCTCGACGCCGGCACCACCGCGCTGCTGGTCAACATCGCGCCGATGCTCGTCGCCGTCCTCGCGGGGGTCCTGCTGCGCGAGGGCTTCCCGCGGCGCCTGCTCGCGGGCATCGCCGTCGCGTTCACCGGCGTCGTCGTCATCGCCGTCGCGACCACGACGGGCCGGTTCGACGTCGTCGGCGTGGCGCTCGGCCTCGCCTCCGCCGTCCTGTACGCGGGCGCCGCCACGCTGCAGAAGCGGCTCCTGCCTCACGCCGACGCGCTCACCATGACCTGGCTCGGCTGCCTCGCCGGCACGGTCGCGGCGCTGCCGTTCCTGCCCGCGCTCGTCTCGCAGGCGGCCGCCGCGCCGACGTCGTCGCTGCTCGGCGTCGTCTACCTGGGGGTGTTCCCGACCGCGATCGCCTTCACCACCTGGGGATACACCCTCGCCCGCGTCAGCGCCGGGCGCGCCGCGGCGTCCACGTACGCCGTCCCGCCGCTCGTCGTGCTCATGTCCTGGGCGCTGCTCGACGAGGTGCCCGCTCCCGTCGTCCTGCTCGGCGGGGTGCTGGCCCTGGCCGGCGTCGCCGTCGCGACCCTCCCCCGCCGACCTGTCAGGGCCAGGACCACGCAATCGTGAGCGAGGCCCTGACAACTCACGGCGCCGCGAGTTGTCAGGGCCAGGAACAGGTTCTCGTGCACGTGGCCCTGACAGCTCGGGGTCAGAGGGCGGCGGCCTTCGCCTCCAGCACGCCGCGCTCGCGGGCGTTGCCGCACAGGCGGGCGGCGAGCTCGAGCTCCGCGCGCGCCTCGTCGTTCCGCCCGAGGCGGGCGAGCAGCTCGCCGCGCACGGAGGGCAGCAGGTACGACCCGGACAGCACCTCGCGCGCGACGAGGTCGTCGACGACGGCGAGCCCGGCGGCCGGGCCGGACGCCATCGCCACCGCGACCGCGCCGTTGAGCTCGACGACGGGCGACGGCGCCACGCGGTGCAGGGCCTCGTAGAGCACGACGATGCGCTCCCAGTCCGTCCCCGCCACCGACGGCGCGACGTCGTGCTGCTCCGCGATGGCGGCCTGCAGCCCGTACGGCCCCAGCCCGCGCCCGACGGCGACGGCCCGGGCGAGGGCGTCCCGCCCGCGCCGGATCGCGGACCGGTCCCAGCGGCGCCGGTCCTGGTCCTCCAGGAGCACGGGCTCGCCGTCCGGCCCGGTGCGCGCCGGGAACCGCGCCGCGGTGAGCTCGAGCAGCGCGAGCAGCCCGAACGTCTCCGGCTCGGGCGCGAGGCGGGTCAGCACGCGCGCGAGGCGGACGGCCTCGTACGCGAGGTCCGGGCGCATCCAGTCGTCGCCGCCCGACGCCGTCGACCCCTCCGAGAAGATGAGGTAGACGACGTTCAGCACGGAGCCGAGCCGCTCCGCGCGGTCCTCGGCGGCCGGCACCTCGAACGGCACGCGGGCCGCGGTCAGCGTCTTCTTCGCCCGCGTGATGCGCGCCTGCACCGTGGGCACGGGCACGAGGAAGGCCCGCGCGATCTCCTCGCTGCTGAGGCCGGCCACCACGCGCAGGGTCAGCGCAACCCTCGCCTCCTTCGACAGCACGGGGTGGCAGGCCACGAACAGCAGCGCGAGGCGGTCGTCCTCGATCTTGTCCGGGTCCCACAGCAGGTCGTCGTGCGGCTCGGGGACGGAGCCCGGCCCGCCCGTGACGGCGCCGCCCTCGTCGAGGTCGCGGGCCAGCGCCGCGTAGCGCTCGTCCCGACCGGAGCGGCGCCGGAAGGCGTCGATCGCACGACGCCGCCCGGTCGCGAGCAGCCACGCCACCGGGTCGCGTGGGACGCCGTCGCGCGGCCAGGCGACCAGCGCCTCCGCCAGCGCCTCCGACGCGACGTCCTCCGCGAGCGCGAAGTCGTTCGTGTACCGGGCGAGCGCACCGACGATGCGGCTGGACTCGATGCGCCAGACCGCCTCGACGACGCGCCGGGAGGCCGCGCCGTCGTCGGCGCGGCCTCCCTCGGGGGCGTCCGGGGTCACGCCTGCTGGGCCCGCTGGGCCTGCTCCTCGCGCCACCCCTCCTCCTTCTGCACCCACTCGTTGTCCTGCGGGAAGTCCTCGGGCCCGTTGACGCGACGCACCTCGAGCTTGGTGCCGGGCCCGCTCAGCGGGGCGCGCTTGGCCCACTCGATCGCCTCCTCCTTGGAGGCCACGTCGACGATCCAGAAGCCGTTGAACAGCTCCTTGGTCTCGCCGTAGGGGCCGTCGGTGACGACGGGCGTGTCGGCGGAGAAGTCGACGACGGCGCCCTCGGACGCGTCGGAGAGCCCCTCGCCCGCGGCGAGCACCCCGGCGTTCATCATCGACTCGTTGTAGCGGCCCATGTCCTCGATGACCTTGGCGAAGTCCATCTCCTCGTAGGCAGCCTGGCCCTCGTCGGTCCCGCGCATGATCAGCATGTACTTGGCCATCGTGCTCACTCCTCGTCTCGTCCCGGTCGTCCGGGTGTCGTGCTGCGGATGTCGTGCTGGAAGGTCGTGCTGGAAGGTCGTGCTGGAAGGTCGTGCTGGAAGGTCGTGCTGGAAGGTCGTGCTGGAAGGTCGTGCTGCGAACGTCGTGCGGTGGGTGTCGCGCTGCGTGTCCCCGGTCAGAGCTGACCGGTGCGCTCGCGCCAGGCGCGCTCCTTGCGCACCCACTCGTTGTCCTGGGGGAACTCGTCGATCGAGGGGATGCGGCGGATCTCCGCCTTCATGCCCGGGCCCGCGAGCGGCGCCTTCTTGGCCCAGGCCACGGCGTCGTCGACCGACTCGACGTCGAGGATCCAGTACCCGTTGAAGAGCTCCTTGGTCTCGCCGTACGGGCCGTCGGTGGCGACCGGCTCGTCGCCCGAGTAGTCGACGACGACCCCCTTCTCGGCCTCCTCGAGCCCCTCGGCGGCGACCAGGACGCCCGCGTCGATCATCGCCTCGTTGAAGCGGCCCATGGTGGCGAGCATCTCGTCGAAGTCGAGCCCCGACTCGGCGAACGCCTGCTGCGCCTCGTCGCTGGCCCGCATGATCAGCATGTACCTGGCCATCGTCCTGCTCCCGTCGTGATCGCGGTCACCCTCGTGGTGACCTTCTCATCCCCAGGTCGAACGGGGAACCGCAGGATCGACACCATCCGCGAAGTTTTTTCGAGAAGCCTCTTGCGAGGCATGGCTAATGGTCTTAGCTTTAGGGCTATGGACACGACGCGGACGCCCCAGCCCCGGTACCTCGCCCGCCCCGAGGGGCGGCTCGCCTACACCGACGCGGGCAGCGGCCCGCTCGTCGTCGCCGTCCCCGGGATGGGCGACCTCCGCTCCACCTACGACGACGTCGTCCCCGCGCTCGTCGCCGCCGGCCACCGGGTCGTCGTCGCCGACCTGCGCGGCCACGGCGACTCCGACACCACCTTCCGCACGCACGGCGACGTCGCGACCGGCACCGACCTCGTCGCGCTCGTCGAGCACCTCGACGCCGGGCCCGCCGTGCTGATGGGCAGCTCCATGGGCGGGTCGGCCGCCGTGTGGGCCGCGGCCGAGCGGCCGGAGCTCGTGCGCGGGCTGGTGCTGCTCGCCCCGCACCTGCGCGAGACCGCCTCCCCCGCCCAACAGCGCCTCAACCGCGCCCTGTACCGCACACTGTTCGCCCGTCCGTGGGGCGCCGCGGCCTGGGCCCGGCTCTACACCTCGATGTTCGCCAAGGGCCGCAAGGGGGCCCGGCACATGGAGCACGTCGCGCGGATCCGCCGCAGCATGTCCGACGCCGCGCACCTGCGCTCGTTCCGCGACCTGGCCTTCTCCCTCGACCACTCGGTGATCGAACCGCTCGTCGAGAAGGTGCAGGCGCCGTCGCTCGTCGTCGTCGGCGAGCTCGACCCCGACTACAAGGACGCCGGCGCCGAGCTCGCCCGGATGGGCGGCGCGCTCAGCAGCGAGACGCTCCTCGTGCCCGGCGTCGGCCACTACCCGCAGCACCAGGCGCCCGAGGTCGTGACCCCGGCCGTCCTCGACCTCCTCGCCGGTCTGCCCGCCGCCCGCGGGACCGGCGCCGACGAGCGGGGCGCCCGTGCCTAGGGCGGGCCTGTCGCGGGACGCCGTCGTCCGGATCGCGCTGGAGCAGGTGGACGCCGGCGGGCCCACCGGGCTCGCCGACCTCACGCTGGCCAAGGTCGCCGCCTCCGCCGGCGTCGCCACGCCCAGCCTGTACAAGCACGTGGGCTCGCTGGCGGCGCTGCGCCGGGAGGTCGCGCTGGTCGCGCTCGACGAGCTCACGACGGCGAGCGCGGCGGCGACCGTCGGCCGCACCGGCCCCGACGCCCTGCGCGCCCTCGCCCACGCGTGGCGCGGGTACGCCCTCGCGCACCCGGGCCGGTACGCCGCCGTCCAGCTCGCCCCCGACCCCGACGCCCCCGAGGACGCCGAGCACCGCGCCTCCGCCGCGCGCGTCGTCGCGCTGGCCGGGGCGGTGCTGCGCGGGTTCGGCCTCCCCACCGACCGCACGGTCGACGCGGTGCGCGTCGTGCGCGCGGGGGTGCACGGCTTCGTCGCGCTCGAGCTCGGCGGCGGCTTCCGGCTGCCCGAGGACCTCGACCGCAGCTTCGACGCCCTGGTCGACACGCTCGTGGCCGGCGTCACCGCCCTCGGCCGCCCGTGACCACCGGCGAGTTGTCAGGCTCAGGACCGGGTATACCCCGCTGTGGCTCTGACAACTCGCGGCGCGGTCCCGGGCACGACGACGGCCGGTCACCCCGCGGGG
>NZ_JBHVBO010000047.1:0-23149 GCF_042668085.1 Isoptericola sp. NPDC057391
CCGCGCTCGCAGCGGGCGCGGCGGCGCGTGGTCACGGAGATCGTCCGTGACGTCGCCGAGGAGCTCGGCAACACTCCGGCGGTGGCGCGGGCGTCGTACATCGACCCGCGGCTGGTCGACCTGTGGGAGCACGGCGAGACCATCGGGGCCACCCGGACGCGCTCCGCCGCGGAGAGCGCGGTGCTGGACCTGCTGGGCTGACCCAGGGTGTACGGGTCAGCCGCGGCGTCGGAAGGTCACCGGCTCCTCGAGGTAGGCCTCCCAGGCCGCGCGCTCGTCGTCGGCGATGCGACGTGGGGCGCCGGTCGCGGCATCGACGACGACGATCGTCGTGGCCGCCTTCACGTACGCCTGGCCGCCCGACGCCGGCCCGGTGCGGTCGAAGCCGCCGGGGACGCCGTCGTGCACCTCGTAGCAGACCTCGAGGCTCGCGCCGCCGATCGCCCCGATCCACATCTCCACCCGGACCGGGGTGCGGGAGAAGCCGAGCGGGCGCAGGTACTCGATCTGCTGCCCGGCGACGAGCGTGTGCGACGTGGCGTGCGGGCCCGTGTCGAGGACGGCGGTGGGCCACTCCTCGCCGTCCGCGGCCTCCGGGTGCCGCCAGAACGCCGTGATGCGCGCGTCCTCCAGGAGGCGGAGCATCGCAACGTTGTTGACGTGCTGGTAGGCGTCGAGGTCCGACCAGCGCAGGGGGACGGGCACGTGCAGACGGGTCATGGCCCGCATCGTCGCACGCCGCCGCCTTCCCCACGGCATCGTCCCGGCATCGTCCCGGGACCGGCGTCAGCCGGCCGCGATCGCCGCCGCGGCGCGGCAGCGGGCGAGCGCGGCGAGCTCGTCCCCCACCGGCTGTCGCACCAGACGGTCCGCCACGCCCGAGACGGACTCGCGCAGGCGACGGCGCACGCGCGCGCCGCGGCGTCGCGCGCCCCACGCCGTGAACACCCGCGCGACGAGCGCGAGCAGCAGGCCCGCCAGGAGCCCCCCGATCGCCAGCAGGGTGGGCCACGGCACCTCGAGCACCCCGCCGCCGGACCCGGTGAGGTCCACGGTGAGCACCGGCAGGATCAGCGGCGGCAGGCGGAAGTACTCCACGACCGCGGCGGCGGCGAGCCAGAGCAGGCCCACGACGGCGGCGGCGAGGAGCAGCCACTGCACCGCGCCCACCGCCGCCCACCAGCGCGGGCGGCGCGCAGCCTCCAGCCGGGTGCCGACGACGGCCTGGTCGAGGTCCCCCGGCAGCCGGTCGATCGCGTCCTGCGCCCGGGCGCGCGCCACCAGCACCCACGGGTCCGGGGCGCCGTCGGTCACGTCGTCGACGTACCGGCGCACGGCAGACGCCGACGCCGCCCGCACGGCGGGGCGCGCCGTCGGCAGGGAGCTGCGCACCAGCTCGGGTCGCTCGGGTCCGGTGCCGGCCGTCGACGCACCGGTCGCCGACCCGTCGGGGCCCCGCCGCAGCCCGAGCCGCCGCAGCGGGTCGCGCTTCAGCCGCGACACCCACCGGGTGACCGGCCAGCCCGTGGCGAGGTGCGCGTCCCGCCGGTGCGCGGCCGCCACCGCGTCCGCGACCGTGGGCACGCCGGCGGCGGCCTCGAGCGCGTCCACCAGCGCGCCGGCGGCCCGGTCCCCCGTGCGCGACGCCGGGCTGGACCCGCACGCGTCCGCGATGCGCTGGGCCGCGGCGCGGGCGTCCGCGGCGAGTCGGGCGGTCGCCGCCTCGCGGCGCGCCGCCGCCTCGGCGAGCAGGCCCTTGAGCTGGTCCATCCCCCGCCCGGTCGCGGCCGACACGGCGAGCACCCGCGCCCCGTCGAGCCCGTCGGCGGCGACCAGCCGGCGCAGGTCGGCCAGCATCGCGTCGGTCTCGGCGTCGGACAGCCGGTCGGTCTGGTTGAGGACCACGACCACGACCTCGGACCGGCCCGCCAGGGGGCGCAGGTAGCGCTCGTGCAGCGCCGCGTCGGCGTACTTCTGCGGGTCCACCACCCACACCAGCAGGTCGGCCCGCTCCACCAGCCGCTCGGCCCGCACCCGGTGCTCCACGACGACCGAGTCGTGGTCGGGCAGGTCGAGCAGCACCAGGCCGGTCGAGATCCCCGCCGGGCCGCGCCTCCCGCGCAGCCGGGCGAGCCCGCGCCGGGCGGGGCGCGCGGCCTCGTCCTCGCCGTCGTCCGGCACCGCCATCTCCTGGCGCCGCCGGACGTCCAGCCAGTCGAGCAGCGGCCCGGCGCCGTCGCCCCACACCGCCGCGACGGCGTGGGACGTCGTGGGCCGACGTACCCCGACGGTGGCGATCTCGGCGTCCGCGACGGCGTTGAGCACGCTCGACTTGCCGGAGCCGGTGGAGCCCGCGAGCGCGACGACGGTGTGCTCCGCGGAGAGCCCGCCGCGCTCGCGGGCGCGCTTCACGATGGCGCGGGCGTCGTCGAGCAGCTCGCGGTCGAGCCGGCCGCCGGCCGCCACGACCGCCGTCTCCAGCGCCGCGGTCCGGTCCGCGAGGTCGATCCGGCTCACCGGTCCCCCTCCTCGCGCCGGGCGCGGGACCGGCGGCGCGACCACCAGCCGCGCCGCGCGGGGGCGTCCTGCTCGGGGGCCGGCGCGTCGGTGCCGTCCGGCGCCTCGGGCGGGCGGAAGGTGCCCGCGCCGCGCAGCAGCCCGCCGCTCCACGGGCGGGTGACGCCCTCGGTCGGGACGGCCCGCGCCGCGCGCTCGGCGCGGGCGGCCGCGGCGACCCGGTGGGCGGCGTCCCGGACGCCGTCCGCCCCGGTGTCCTGCGTGCCGAGCGCGTCGAGCTGCGCCGTGTACCGGGCCGCCTGCCCGCGCAGCACGGCCTCGACGCGACCGTTGAGCCGCTCCTTGGCCTGGGCCGCGAGCCGGCGCACGGCCTCGTCGCCGAACACGGCCTCGAGCAGCTTCTGCGCGACGATCGCCGTGCCGCCGGCGATGCCGATCTCGGCGCCCGTGAGCCCGGCGGTCGAGGCGAAGACGATGACCATCAGGCTGACGCCGAGCGCGTTCACCCCGAACGAGACGGCCCGGGCGGTGCCGCGCCGTGACTGGCCCTGCTCGCGCACCAGCCCCAGCACGTCCTCCTGCCAGCCACGGATCTGCTCCGCCACCTCGGCGCGCAGCGCGGCGGGCACCCGCGCCAGGTCGAGGCCGTCCAGGAGCGCCGCGCCCGCACCGTCGCCCCGCCAGGCCGCGAACGTGCGCTCGGCGGCCTGCTCCGCGGCGTCGAGGATCACCGACTCGAGCCCGTGCGCGATGGCCTGCTCCACCTGCGGCGCCTCCTTCGGGCGGCCGCGGAAGAACCGGGCGACGGCGTCCCGCACGCGCCCCACGCCCGCCTCGACCGACCGGAAGAACTCGCCCGTCCCGACGAAGTCCTGCCAGCGGGCCAGCACCTCGCCGCGCAGGAGCGCGCCGTCGGACGTCGCGGCCTCCACCTGCTCCAGCGCCTCCGCGTGGTAGCGGCGGACGGCGTCGCGCAGCCGGGCGTCGGCCACCTCCTGGCCGTCGGCGGTCTCGGCGAGGGCGACGGCGCGCCGCACGAGGTCGTCCACCACGCCGTCGCGGGTGGCCGCGATGACCCGCGCCCGCGCCTCGGGGTCGCCGCCCAGGCCGGACAGCCACGTGGCGATCTCCGCGACCGCGGACTCCGGCAGCAGCCCGTCCACCAGGGCCCCGGGGCCCTGCTCGGCTGCCTCGCCGAGCACGAAGACGCGCGCGTCGCCCAGGCCGTGCTCCACGGTCATGCGGCGCAGGTCCTCGGCCACCACCTCCGCGCCCGGGTCCACGCGGTCGAGGACGATCGCGACCTGCGCCCGGCGGCGGGAGGCCTGGCTCAGCAGGTCCCACGGCACGGCGTCCGCGTACCGCGCGGCCGTCGTGACGAAGAGCCACAGGTCGGCGGCGCCCAGCAGCTGCGCGGACAGCTCGCGGTTGGCCGTCTCCACGGAGTCGATGTCCGGGGCGTCGAGCAGGGCGAGCCCCTGCGGCAGCGCCTCGCTCGCGACCAGCCGCAGCGCCGCCGCCCCCTCCGCCTGCGACCTCTCGGAGCTCACCCCGGCGGTCGCTGCGCCGATCGCGGGGCCCGACGGGGGCCCCGACGACGTCACGCGCGCCAGGCCGGGCAGCACGCGGTCCGTCGTGAACCAGCGCGCGTCGAGCGGGTGGTGCACCAGGACGGGCGCGCGCGTGGTGGGGCGCAGCACGCCGGGCGCGGACACGGGCTCCCCGAGCAGCGAGTTGACCAGGGTCGACTTCCCCGCACCGGTGGACCCGCCGACCACGACGAGGAGCGGCGCGCGCTCGGCCCGCAGCCGCGGCAGCAGGTAGTCGTCGAGCTGGTCGACGGCCTGGTGCAGGTCGGCCCGGGCTGCCGGCACCCCGGGCGTCTCGAGCGGCAGGCGCAGGGCACCGAGCCGGGCGCGCAGCGTCTCGAGCGCGTCGACCAGCTCCCGGGCCGCCGCCTCGTCCCGCGGGTCGGGGGCGGCGGTCGTGTCCGGGTCGGTCATGTGCCCAGTGTGCCCATCGGGGACGATCCGTGCAGAGCCGACCTGTGAGAGAGCCGACCTGTGAGATCGCGCACCTCACGGCCCCGCGCGGGCGGATCCGCGGTGGAATGGGAGGGCACGACGGCGTGCCGCGCGCGCCGCCCACGGACCCGCCGCCAGGAGGCACCAGGTGACCAGCACGTTCCGGATCCCCCGCAAGGAGCTCACCGGTCTGTACGGCCGCGCCGTCGCGTGGTACGCGCGGCGTACGTTCGGGCAGGTGCCCGACAGCGCGTTCGTCCTGGCTCACCACCCCCGCGCGATGCGGGCCATGTTCGGGCTCGAGATGAAGGTGGGACGGTGGAGGTCGCTCGACCCGACCCTCAAGACGCTGGCCGAGATGGCCACGGCGGCCGCGGTCGGGTGCAGCTGGTGCCTCGACTTCGGCTACTTCCTCTCCCGCGAGGACGGCCTCGACGCGACCAAGGTCAGCCAGGTGCCGCGCTGGCGCGACACCGAGGGCGTGTACACCGAGCTGGAGCGCGACGTCATGGCGTACGCCGAGGCGATGACCGCGACGCCGCCCACCGTCACCGACGACATGGTCGCGTCGCTCGTGGCGCGCCTCGGGTCGCCCGCGATGGTGGAGCTCACCGAGATGGTCGCCGTCGAGAACCTGCGGTCGCGGTCGTTCTCGGCCATGGGCGTGCAGAGCCAGGGGTACTCGGACGTCTGTGAGCTGCCGCTCGCCTCGTCCTGACGCGCACGCGTGGCCGCGCGTCCGTCAGCCCAGACGACGGCGCAGCCACGCGACGCACGCCTCGCCCTGCGCGCGCTGGAACGCCCGCACGTGCGGGATGCCCGGGGGCGGCGGCTGCAGCGACGAGTGCACGAAGTACCCCGTGAGCGCGACGAGGTAGGCGGTGACGGCGTCCTCGTCCGTGCCCTCCGGCAGCGGACGCCGGCGCAGGGACTCCTCCGGCGTCGGGCCGCCCTCCACCTGCACCGCCGGCAGCATGCCGACGAGGTCGCAGAACGCCGCGCCCCGGCCTGGGTACGCCCAGTCGACGGCGACGGCGGCCCCGGCGCGGGGACCGGCGCTGACGAGCACCGCGTTGTCGCCGCGCAGGTCGCCGTGGACCAGGCGGTCGCCGGCGACGGCCGCGGGCGCCTCGAGCTCGAGAGTCGCCAGCCGGTCCAGGTGCTCCGCGAGCCACGGGTCGTACGACCCGAGACCCGCCGGGCGCTGGGCCGCGAGCCGTCCGGTGAGCTGCGCGGGCAGCTCGGAGGCGACCTCGGGGAGCGCACCCGCGGCGACGGGGTGCTCCCCCACCTCGACCGCGAGCTCGAGCACCGCGCGCAGCTCGTCGTCGCGCCAGGGGTGCGCCGGCGGGCGGCCTTCGACGGCGTCGAAGGCCAGCACGACCCAGTCGTGCCCGTCGGCGGCACCGACCTCGGCCAGCCACCGCAGTCGCGGCGCGGGCACGCCCTCGCCGAGCACGGCCGCCCGCTCCGCCTCCTGGTGGTACAGCCGCACGGTGAACTCGTGCTCCGTCGACACCGCCTTGACGAACACCGCGCCCCGGTCGGTGCGCAGGGTGGACGCCAGGCCCTGGGAGTAGCCGCCGTCGTGGCTCGTCCACCCCGTCACCGGCGCCCCGATCCGCGCCTCGATGCCCGCGCGCACGGCGGCGGGCAGGTCGGTCCAGACCGGGCGGGTACGGGCGGTCGTCGCGGGGTTCGCCGTCATCGCAGGAGTATCGCCGACGACCGGCCCCGCACCCCACGCATTTCCGGACACGACGCCCCCGGCACCGCGGGTGCCGGGGGCGTCGTGCGGGCCCGGAGCCCGTGCCTCAGTCGCGCGTGAGCTTGCGGTACG
Organism: Isoptericola sp. NPDC057391; assembly: GCF_042668085.1. Classification (NCBI taxonomy): domain Bacteria; kingdom Bacillati; phylum Actinomycetota; class Actinomycetes; order Micrococcales; family Promicromonosporaceae; genus Isoptericola; species Isoptericola sp. NPDC057391. Next base: position 6,382 of record NZ_JBHVBO010000047.1, read on the forward strand.
TCACGCGGTGCGGGCGCGCGGCGTCGGCGCCCAGGCGCTCGACCTTGTTCTCCTCGTACGAGGCGAAGTTGCCCTCGAACCAGTACCAGTTCGCCGGGTCCTCCTCCGTGCCCTCGTACGCGAGGATGTGCGTCGCGACGCGGTCGAGGAACCACCGGTCGTGGGAGACCACGACGGCGCAGCCGGGGAACTCCAGCAGGGCGTTCTCCAGCGAGCCGAGGGTCTCGACGTCCAGGTCGTTGGTGGGCTCGTCGAGCAGCAGCAGGTTGCCGCCCTGCTTGAGCGTCAGCGCCAGGTTGAGCCGGTTGCGCTCGCCGCCGGACAGCACGCCCGCGGGCTTCTGCTGGTCCGGGCCCTTGAAGCCGAACGACGCCACGTAGGCGCGCGACGGGATCTCGACGTTGCCGACCTTGATGAAGTCGAGCCCGTCGGACACGACCTCCCACAGCGTCTTCTTCGGGTCGATGCCGCCGCGCGACTGGTCGACGTAGGAGATCTTGACGGTCTCGCCGACCTTGAGGTCGCCGCCGTCGAGCGGCTCCAGGCCGACGATCGTCTTGAAGAGCGTGGTCTTGCCGACGCCGTTCGGGCCGATGACGCCGACGATGCCGTTGCGCGGCAGCGTGAAGCTCAGGCCGTCGATGAGCTGGCGGCCGTCGAAGCCCTTCTGCAGGTTGCTGGCCTCGAGGACCACGTTGCCCAGGCGCGGGCCCGCGGGGATCTGGATCTCCTCGAAGTCGAGCTTCCGCGTCCGCTCCGCCTCCGCGGCCATCTCCTCGTAGCGGGCCAGGCGCGCCTTCGACTTGGTCTGGCGGCCCTTCGCGTTGGAGCGCACCCAGTCGAGCTCGTCCTTGAGGCGCTTGGCGAGCTTGGCGTCCTTCTTGCCCTGCACCTCGAGGCGGGCCTGCTTCTTCTCCAGGTAGGTGGAGTAGTTGCCCTCGTACGGGTAGAGGCGGCCGCGGTCGACCTCGCAGATCCACTCCGCGACGTGGTCGAGGAAGTACCGGTCGTGGGTGACGGCGAGGACGGCGCCCGGGTAGGTGGCCAGGTGCTGCTCGAGCCACAGCACCGACTCGGCGTCGAGGTGGTTGGTGGGCTCGTCGAGCAGCAGCAGGTCGGGCTTCTCCAGCAGCAGCTTGCACAGCGCGACGCGGCGGCGCTCACCGCCGGAGAGCACCTTGACGTCGGCGTCCGGCGGCGGGCAGCGCAGGGCGTCCATCGCCTGCTCGAGCTGGGAGTCGAGGTCCCACGCGTCGGCGGCGTCGATCTCCTCCTGCAGCGTGCCCATCTCCGCCAGCAGGGTGTCGAAGTCGGCGTCGGGCTCGGCCATGAGGGCGGAGATCTCGTTGAAGCGGTCGATCTTCGCCTTGATCGGGCCGACCGCCTCCTCGACGTTGCCGAGCACCGTCTTCTCCTCGTTGAGCGGCGGCTCCTGCATGAGGATGCCGACCGTGTACCCCGGGGAGAGGCGCGCCTCGCCGTTGGACGGCTGCTCGAGGCCCGCCATGATCTTGAGGATCGTCGACTTCCCGGCACCGTTGGGGCCCACGACGCCGATCTTGGCCCCGGGCAGGAAGTTCAGCGAGACGTCGTCGAGGATGACCTTGTCGCCGTGCGCCTTGCGCGCCTTGTACATGGAGTAGATGAACTCAGCCACTGGCTCTGCTTCCACCGTTCGATCGCGCGGAGAACCCGAGGGATCGGGTCCGAGAGGTTCGAGGCTCCAGCGGGCAGGCTGGAGGACCGGCATGGCGGCCGGTCCACCAGCCTACGCGACCTCGGGCCTCACGCGCCGACCGGCACCGCGTCCCGGGACCCGACGTCGTGCGCCTCGGCCTCGTCGTCCGGCGCCCCGCCCGGCTCCGTGCGGTCGACCACGCGCGTGAACCGCGCCAGCCCGCGCGTGACGTCCGGGCCCACGCCGTGCGCGTCGACGACCAGCTGCCAGCGGTCCTTGCCCTCCTTGTCCGTCCACTCCTCGGTGGACAGGCGGCCGTGGACGACCACCGGGTCGCCCTGCGCCAGCGACTCCGCCACGTGACGGGCGCCGGCGCGGAACGACTTCACCGTGAACCACAGCGTCTGCCCGTCCGACCACTCGCCGCTGCGCGGGTCGCGCAGCCGCCGCGTGCTCGCCACGCGGAAGGTGGTCCACTCGACCCCGCCGTCGGACCGGTGCAGCGTCGGCTTCGTCCCGACGAACCCGTTCACCGTGATGCTGACCTCGTTCATGCGCTCCTCCTGGGTCCGCCGCCGGCAGGCGCCGACGGGCCCCCAGGATCAGTCGCCCGAGGCCCGGTGCACCCCCGCTTTCGGCGTGGCTGTGGACGACGGCGCCAGCTCGGAGCCTGTGGGCAGCCTCAGTGACCCGGTCAGCGGCTGCGACGTCGGCAGCTCGGTCGCCGCCTGCGCGAGCTCGCGCACCCGGCGGTGATCGTGGAGCAGCTTCTGCGTCGGCTCGCCGAGCCCCTCCGCCAGCACGCGCTCGAGCGCCGCGCGGCCCGCGGACGCCACCGCCTGCTCGCGCTTGCGCGCCAGCGTGCGCCGCGAGGCCGTCCCCGCGAACGCCACCACCACCGCGGCGACGGCCGCGACGCCGGCCAGCGCGAGCACCACGACCGGCCAGGGCGAGGCGAGGTCGAGCACGCCCGTGACCGCGAGGAGGCCCACGACCGCCGCCACCACCGCGACGGCCCCGAGCACCCACGCCGTGCGGCGCAGCGCGCGGGCCGCCGACGGGCCCCGCGTGTCGAGCGCGAGGCCGCGCAGCGCGCCAGCCACCGACGTGCGCAGCTGGTCCGCCCCCGCCACCGAGGAGGCGAGCGACCGCTGCCATCCCGGCCGCAGAGACGCCCCGGCACGGGTCAGCCAGCGGGCCCGCGAGAGCGCGACGGCGTCGCGGTCCGGCGGCGGCACCTCGGGCCGGCCGTAGCCGTTGCGGACCGCGTTGCCCACCTGGCTCGCGACCGCGTGCAGCCCGGTCGCGGCCACCAGCGCGTCCAGCTCGCGCTCCACGGCGGGGCCCATCTGCCACGGCACCTCCGCCGGGGTCTGGGCCAGCAGCAGCCGCGCGGCGGCGTCCAGCTCGGCGGCCGCGCGCCCGGCCGCGACCGAGCGGCGCGCGCACGCCTCCTCCAGCAGCCCGCGGACCCGGTCGATCCCTTCGCCCGTCTTCGCGGACACGCCCTGCACGTACACGCCGGTCAGCCCGTCGTCCTCGAGCAGGCGCGCCAGGTCGGCCAGCAGGTTCTCCCGCTGCGCGTCCGGCACCGTGTCCACCTGGTTGAGCAGCACCACCATCGACGACTCGGAACCCACGGACTCCCGCAGGTACCCCGAGTGCAGCGCGTCGTCCGCGTACTTCTGCGGGTCCACGACCCACACCAGCAGGTCCACGAGCGGCAGCACGCGGTCCACGACCTCGCGGTGCGCCGGCTCGACGGAGTCGTGGTCGGGCAGGTCGAGCAGCACCAGCCCGGCGAGCTTCTCCTCGTCCTCGCCGTCGAGCTCGCCGCCCTGGGTGATGCGGCGCTCGCGGTCCACGCCCACCCAGTCGAGCAGCGCCTCCGCGTCGTCCGACCACGAGCACGCGGTGACGCGCGCGGTCGTCGGGCGCTTCACGCCGACGTCGGCGAAGCTCAGCCGCGACACCTTGTTGAACAGGCTGGACTTGCCCGACCCCGTGCCCCCGGCGAACGCCACGACCGTGTGGTCGACGCCGAGTGCGAGCCGCTCGCGCACGCCGTCGACCGCACCGGACACCCGCTGCGACGTGGCGTCGTCGAGGCGCGGCCCGGCGATCTCGAGCGCCTGCGCGAGGTCCTCGGTGCGGGCGCGCAGCGTCGCGTCGTGGGACGGGCTCTCGGTCATGTCAGCCTCCTGAGCTCGGCGAGTCGCACGCGCAGCCCCGCGGCCGCGTCGTCGGCGGGTTCGGACGGACCGAGGTCGTCCAGCACGGCCTGCACCTCGGCGTCGACGACGGCGGCCGCGCGGTCGCCGAGGTCGTCGCGCAGGGTGGCGACGGGCGCGGCGGCCAGGCCCCCGAGGACGCGCTCCAGCAGGCGGTCGGCGTCGCCGCTGCCCGCGGCGGAGGCGAGGAACAGCGTGGCGAGCCCGCGCGCCCCGAACGCCTTGACGGCGGCCTCGACGCGGGCGCCCGACGCGGCGTCGCCGGTGCCCTCGCCGGCCAGCTCGGAGACCAGGGCGTCGGCCCGGTCGGCCCACTGCGCCACCCGGCCCGGGACGTCGGCCTCCCGGGCCGCGGTCCGGGCCGCGCCGTCGGGCGCGACGGCGTCGCCGCCGGCGGGCGCTCCCGGGCCGGCGAGGACGGCGCGCAGGCGCTCCTCGACCCGCGCGCCCGACGCCGCCAGGGTGCGCGCCGCGGCGTCGACGACGTCGGACCGGAGGCCCTCGAGCGCCGCCTCGCGGGCGCGCCCGGCGCGGCGCGTGCTGCGCGCCCGGTCGCCGCGGACCTTGACGCGGTCGACGCCGACGGTGCCGGACAGCTCGCGCCACCGTGCCTCGACCGACGCCCCGGCGACGACCCCGGCCGCGACGGCGTCGCGGGCGAGCTGCTCCGCGGCGGGGATCTCCTCCGAGACCCGGCGGCGCAGCGCGTGCACCGCCTCCTGCTGCGCGTCGATCGCGTCCGCGAGCGAGGTGACCCAGCCGGGCAGCGCGCCCAGCGCGCCCTTGAGGGTGCGCACGACGACGGCGCGCGAGCGGTCCGGCCCGGCGAGCATGGTGAGCCACCGGCGAACCGGTTGCACGACCGACGGGTCGAGCAGCCCCTCGTGCGGGCCGACGTCCGGGATCACGAACAGCGGGACGTCGGTCATGCCGTGCTCGCGCAGGCGCTGCAGCAGGTCGCCGCGCACCGTGGTCAGCGTCTCCTTCGGCACCCGGTTGAGCACCATCGCCACGGACGCGCCGCGCTCGGTCGCGCGGGACAGCGCCTGCCAGGGCAGGGCGTCGCCGTAGCGCGCGGCCGTGGTGACGAAGAGCCAGAGGTCCGCGGCCTCGAGCAGCTGCTGCGCCGTCGAGCGGTTCTGCTGCACGAACGAGTCCAGGTCCGGCGCGTCCAGCAGCGCCGTCCCGCGGGGCACGCCCTCGTGCTGCAGCACCCGGGACAGCTCCGTGACGGGGCCGGAGGCCATGACGTCGGCGTCCGCCGGGTGGTGGGCCAGGACCGGCTCGCGCGTGGTGGGGCGCAGCACGCCCGCCTCGGAGACGGACTCCCCCAGCAGCGAGTTGTACAGCGTGGACTTGCCCGCGCCGGTCGACCCGGCGACGACGACGACCGCCGGCGAGGACAGCTCCTTGAGGCGCGGCAGCAGGTGCTCGTCGAGCTGGGCGAGCAGGCGGTCGCGCGAGGCCGCGGCCTCCTCGGCACCGTCGATCGGGAGGGGGAGCTCGACCGCCGCGACGTCACGGCGCAGGTCGCGGGCGACGTCGTGGACGGTGACGCCGATCTCCTCGCCCGCCCCGGCGTCCTTCCTGCTCGCGGCGCGGCGCGAGGCGCGGGTCTCCAGGGAAGGTGTCACGGGCACATCCTTCCCGCTGGGGCGTTCCGTGCCAAACGCGCACGCCGGTCGCGCACCGGGTCAGCGACGGCGGAGGCCCTCGTAGATCCGCGCGAAGCCGTCCGCCCCGTGACCGGCCTCCACCTGGCGTCGTCGCAGCTCCTCCACCATCGCGATCGGCGCCGGGTCCACGCCCTGCTCCTCGCTGGCGCGGACCAGGTGCCCCAGGTCGGACCAGTCGAGGCTCTGGACGGGCGCGGTGTAGTCCCCGCTGTCGATCGCCTCGGCGTCGAGCGCGACGAACTCGGTCATCGCGGCGAGGAACGGCGCGGCCCGGCGCGCGAAGCTGCGGGCGTCGACCCCGCCGGCCCCGGCCATCGCCGCGCCGTGCAGGAAGCCCGCGAACATCGTGTACATCGCGGAGAGCATGGCGAGGTCGAGCAACGACGCCCGGCCGGGGTCCTCGCCCTCGAACGTGCTCGTGGCCCAGCGGTCCAGCAGCGGCCGGGCCTGCAGGAACACGGCCTCCTCGCCGCTGTACAGGATCGCCGCGTCGGCGGCGCCGATCAGCGGCGGGGTGGCCATGATCGCGCCGTCCAGGTAGCGCACGCCGTGCTCGGCCGCCCAGGCGGCGAGCTCCCGCGCCTCGGCCAGCGTGGTGGTGGTGAGGTTGACGACGGCACGGCCGCGCAGGTCGTCGACGACGGGGTCGAGCGTCGCGCGGACGGACGCGTGGTCGTAGAGGCAGACGACGACGATCGGCGCGGCGAGGACGGCGTCCCGGACGTCGGCGGCCCGGCGGGCGCCGCGCGCCACGAGCTCGGCGTCCCGGCCGGGCGTGCGGTTCCAGACCGCGACGTCGTGTCCCCCGTCGAGCAGCGTGCGGGCCAGCGCGCGGCCCATGTGCCCGAGGCCGAGCAACGTCGCCTCGGCGGTCCGGCCGCTCATCGCGGGTCCCGGATGCCGTCGATGATGCGCGTCCAGTTGTCGCCGCCGTGCCCGGCGTCGATCGCGCGACGGTAGTGCGCCTGGACCGCGCGCGGCAGGCCGACGTCGATCCCGGCTGCCTCGCTGGCGGCGACCAGGTGGTCGGCGGTGGCGCCCATCATGGTCGAGGTGCTGAGGTGGCCCGGATGCAGGCCGGCGTCGATCTGCTCGCCGACTCGCGCCGGCGTGCCCTCCCCCGCCGTGAGCATCGCGGGGATGTCGGTCAGCGTGGTCAGCGCCTCGGGGAGGAAGTCCCGCGCCGGGATGCCGGCGCTCCCCACCAGGGCGGTGGCGTGCATGAGGGCCGACAGCGCCGTGAGGAAGACGTCGAGCTGCGCCTGGTACATGAGCTGCGCCAGCCCGGGGTCGGCCCCGACGTACCGCGGGGCCGCGAGCTCCCCCAGCAGCTCGGCGTGCCGGTCGAACGCCTCGCGCGGGCCCGAGTAGTAGGCGTAGGCGTCGTCGGTGCCGACCGTCGGCGCGGGCGTCATCATGCCCCCGGCGAGGAAGGACGCGCCGTGCGCCGTCGCCCACGCCGCCGCCTCGCGCGTGCGGTCCGGGGTGTCCGAGCTGAGGTTGACCAGCGTGCGCCCGGCGAGCGCGTCGCCGGCGCCGTCGAGGATCGCGTCCATCGCCGCGTAGTCGGTGAGGCTGAGGACGACGAGCTCCGACGCCTCGAGCGCGTCGCGCGGCGTGGGCGCCGGCGTCGCGCCGTCCGCGACCACGCCGTCGGCGCGCGAGCGCGTGCGGTTCCAGACGGTGACCGGGTGCCCCCCGGCCAGGAGGCGGCGGACCATCGCCTGCCCCATCGGGCCGAGGCCGATGACGGTGACCGGGGCGTGCTGTGCAGCCATGTGCGGTGCTCCTCTTGTGCGTCGTGGCGGTGTGCCTCCATGCTCAGGGGGTACGGCGACGTTGAGAAGTACGCACTAAATACTGCGGTACTTACCTTCAGGGAAGTACCCCGTCCGAGGAGCACCATGACCGTCAGCACCCGACGCGGCCCCTACGTCTGCGGCATCGACGCCGCGCTCGACGTCGTCAGCGGCAAGTGGAAGGGCCTCATCCTCTGGGAGCTCGACGCGCACGGCGTGCGCCGGTTCGCCGAGCTGCGCCGCGGCCTGCCGGGCGTGAGCGAGAAGATGCTCACCCAGCACCTGCGGGAGATGGAGGCCGACAACCTCGTCGTGCGCACCGTCTACGCCGAGGTGCCACCCCGCGTCGAGTACTCCCTCACCGAGCACGGCCGGGCGCTCAACGCCGCGCTCGCCCCGCTGGGGCAGTGGGGCTCCGACCGCATCCGGCGCGAGAGCCGCGAGCTGGTCGACCACGCCGACGCGGCGGCGATGCCGCGGCCGTGATCGATCAGCGTCGCCGACACACGCGCTCTGCAAGGTCTCGGAACGTGGCGGCGTCGAGCACGCCGTTGCGCTGACCGTTCCGGCTCGGTGTGATCCTCAGCGTCACCGAGGCCCGTGATCATCCGGACGGACGTCGTAGCACGCGTCGGTCTCGGGGCAGTAGATACAGACGACGTCGATCGCGGTCCTGTCCGTCGGCTTGGCGTGGGTGCCCGGGGCCCGCCCTCCACGGTCGTGACCAGCAGCGACTGGGCTAAACTCTGGTCGCTTGCCTCCGTAGCTCAGCTGGATAGAGCGGGTCACTTCTAATGACCGGGTCGCGGGTTCGAATCCTGCCGGGGGCACCGATCTGCAGCCGGGGCGCACCACCGTCGTGAGCTGCGCCCATGACCTGGGAAAAAGCCGTGCGCCGGACGACGACGTCCGTGCAGACTCGTCCATGCACCGCGGTGACGCGCGGCCGGTCAGACACCGGTCGCACGGGTGGTCCCTGGCCCGGACCGACGACCCCACGTCACGAAGGACACCATCACCATGTTCCCCCCGGAGAACCTGCTTCTCGTGCAGGTCATCCAGCGCGAGCGCCTCGAGGAGGCCGAGCGCGACCGCACCGTCCACCGACTGCAGCAGCAGCGCAAGCTGCGCCGGCAGCCGCACGCCCGCCGACAGCGCACCAGCGTCGCCCGCTGGCTGTTCGACTGGCTGACCGCATGACACCCGCCGGGCGAGCGCCCGCCGGGTATCGACCCGGCGACGACACCGCCACGAGGGCCCCGCGGCCCGGACCGTTCCACGAACCGTCCGGAGCAGCGGGGCCCTCGTCATGTCTCCCCGGCCGGCTCCCGGACCCGCGGACCGTAGGCTGACCCCGTGAGCCCCGCGAACCCGAACGAACGCATCGTGTGGATCGACTGCGAGATGACCGGCCTGGACCTGCGCGCGGACGCCCTGGTCGAGGTGGCCGCCGTGGTCACGGACTCCGAGCTGAACGTGCTCGGCGAGGGGGTGGACGTCGTCATCGCGCCGCCCGCCGCCGCCGTCGAGCAGATGAACGACTTCGTCCGCGACATGCACACCACCTCCGGCCTCATCGAGGAGCTGCCCGGCGGCATGACCCTCGCCGACGCCGAGCAGGCGGTGCTCGACTACGTGCGCGAGTGGGTCCCCGACCCGGGCAAGGCTCCGCTGGCCGGCAACTCCGTCGGCACCGACAAGATGTTCCTCGACCGGGACATGCCCGAGCTGGTGGGGCACCTGCACTACCGGATCGTCGACGTGTCGTCGATCAAGGAGCTCGCCCGCCGCTGGTACCCGCGCGTGTACTTCGCCTCCCCCAAGAAGGACGGCGGCCACCGCGCGCTCGCGGACATCCTCGAGAGCGTCGACGAGCTCCGGTACTACCGCGAGGCGCTGTTCGTGCCGCAGCCGGGGCCGGACACGAAGACGGCGCGCGCGGTCGCCGAGCGCGTCAGCGAGACGTCCGTCACCCGGCACCGCACGGAGGCCTGAACCGCCCCGCGGAGCATGTACACTTTTCGACGGCCCGGTGCTTCGGCATCTGTCGCAGTCACAGGGCCATGGTGGCTATAGCTCAGTCGGTAGAGCGCCTGGTTGTGGTCCAGGAGGTCGCCGGTTCAAGCCCGGTTAGCCACCCTGATACGGCGGGGTCCGAGCCCTGACCAGAGAAACCTCTGGTCGGGCCCGGACCCCGCCGTTCGTCGTGCCCCCGCCCGTCGCGAGCGGGTCAGAGGCCCTCGGCGATGCGCTGGATGGCGGCGAGACGACGGTCCCACTCCCTGCCCACTGCGTCGAGGCGGCGGGCCGTGGCGCTGAGCGACGCGCCGACGACCCGGTACCGCACCTCGCGCCCGGCCTGGACCGTCCCCACGAGACCGACCTCGTGCAGCACGGCGAGGTGCTTCGCGATGGCCTGCCGGGTGACGGGCAGGCGCCGGGCCAGGGCGGAGGCCGAGGCGTCGCCCTCGCCGAGAGCCGCCAGGATGCTCCACCTGGTCTCGTCGCCGAGCGCGCTGCACATCGCGATCACCGCCCCGTCCACCGGTGCGCCGCCGCTCATGCGCGGCGCTCGAGCAGCGCGACGAGCTTGTCGAGCTCCCCGTCCCAGCCGTCGCGGTGGTCGGCCATGAGGGCCGCCGGGTGGCTGGTGCGCTCGAAGCCCGTCTCGACGACCGTGAGCCGGGTGCCGCCCGAGGTCTCCTCGAGGGTGAACGTGAAGACCGTCGACCGTCGTTCGTCGACCGTCTCCGGCAGCGGGCCGTCCTCGTTGCACCACCGGTAGGACACCTCCGACGGCGGGTCGTAGGTCTCGACCCGGATCGGGACCCGGCGCTCGCCCGGCCAGCCGATCGTCCCGAGGGCGCCGGCACCGGCGCCGTCCAGGGTGACCTCGCCGAACCACTGCGAGATGAGCTCGGGTTCGGTCACGGTGCGCCAGACCTTGTCGCGGGGTGCCTGGATGTCGATCGTGCGCCGCACGCTGAAGGTGTCGGCGTCGATCACGGCCTGCGGGTTCTGCATGCTCTCCATGAGATTCTCCTTCTCTCGTCGTGCTCGCCTCTCGTGCTGGTCAGGTCGGGTGATCAGTGGACGGTGGCAGGTTCGCGGTCCCGCGGCGGGGGCGCGGGCCGCAGGGAGCGGCTGGCGACCGCGGCGAGGACGGACAGCACGGCGAGGACCGCGGCGAAGAGCACGGCCGCGGGGACGCCGCCCACGTCGATCATCTGCCCCCCGGAGAAGGCGCCGACGGCGTCGCCGAGGTTCCCTGCCGACGCGGGCAGCGAGGCCGCGAGGACCGCGCCAGGCCCGGCGAGGTGCTCGACGCGGTGCTGCCACGGGCTGGTGATGCCTGCCCCGCACAGGGCGAGGCCGAGCATCGCGAGGACCGCGACCACCGGGCTCGCGCCTCCGACGAGCATCGCGACGAGGGACGCCGCGACGCCGACGGCCCCGAGCGTCAGGGCGCGTGGGGCACCGGCGTCGGCGAACCTGCCACCGCCGAAGGAGCCGACCGCGGCGGCGATCCCGAAGCCCATCAGGCACACCCCGATCCACGGACCGGGGAGTCCGGCCATGTCATCCAGGAACGGGACCAGATAGGTCTGGGCCGCCGCGGCGCCCGCGAACAGGAGCACGCCGACGGCGAGCACCGCCAGGACGCGCGGGGCGAACGCGGAGCGCACCTGGCCCAGCACCCCGACCTCGGCCTTGGCGGGCACGCGGGGCACCGCGACGTGAGCGACGAGGAGGACGACGGCGGCCGCGAGAACGACGGCGAGGAACGACCCGCGCCAGCCGACGGCCTCGCCGAGCAGCCGCCCCAGGGGCATCCCCACGGCGCCGGACACGGCGAACCCGGAGATCACCACCGCCATCGCCCGACCGGCCCGGTCCCGGGGCACGATCGAGGTCGCCGTCGTGATCGCCGCCGCGATGAAGAGCCCTTCCGCCGCGCCGATCACGAGCCTGGCGGCGACGAAGGCCTGCAGTCCAGCGCCCAGCGCAGGGAGCAGGTTCAGCACCGTGAAGACGGCGAGGGCGGCGAGCAGCACCGGCCGCCGGTCGACCCGGGCGGTCAGGAAGGTCAGCGTCGGTCCACCGACCGCGATCCCCAGCGCGTTCGCCGAGACGAGCACGCCCACCGCCGAGAGCGGGACGGACTGGTCCACGGCGATCAGGTCGAGCATGCCCATCACGAGCATCTCGGCGCACCCCGTCACGAACGTCCCCGCGAACAGCACGCTCAGGACGACGCGCGCCCGCGAACGCCCGGTGTCCGGAACGACGTGTCGATCATTCATCGGAACCCCTCCGATCGTGCAACCTAGTGGTTGCACGACACGATGCCACACCCGTTGATCAGATGCAACCCTTTGGTTGCACATCATCGCCCCCGGCCTGCGCGCGGGGCGCCGGCGGCGCCGATAGCGTCGGCACCATGAGCGACGAGCGGCCCGGCGCACCCGACGACGGCGTCGCCGCCGTCCTCGACGGCCTCGCTCCCCCGGTGCGCGCACGTGAGCCTCTTGTCTCGCGCGCGGCGCCGCGCTGACGGACGACGACCCGCACGGGCTCCTGGAGGGCGCGGGCCGGCGGGCGCGGCACGTCACGTTCCGCACCGTGGACGACGTCGACCGGCCCGGCGTCCGCGAGCTCGTGCTCGAGGCGGCACGGCGCACCCCGCGTCCCTGACCTCGACGCCCACGCGACGGTATACCATCGTCTCGGCCGCGGGACGCGGTCCCCCGCGACCCGAAGGAGACACCGCCGCCGTGCCACGACAGGCCGCCCCCGCCCGACCGAGCGGACCCTCCGGCGCGTTCTCCTCCCTCCGGGGCAACCGCCCCTTCCAGCTCCTGTGGGCCTCCAACCTGTTCTTCTTCGGCGGCGTCTGGACGCAGACGCTGGTGCTCGGCTGGCTCGCCTTCGAGCTCACCGGCTCCGAGCTCCTCGTCGCGGTCTACACCGCGGCGCGCCTGGCGCCGATGCTGCTCGGCCCCGTCGCGGGCGCGCTCGCCGACCGCTACGACCGCATCCGGCTCCTGCTCGTCGCCTGCACCTGGGCCACGGGCGCAGTCGCCGTGGTCGCGGCCCTCGCGACCGCCGACCTGCTGCCGTACTGGGCGCTCGTCGCGGGCGGCTTCGCCATCGGCGTCGCCCAGTCCCCCTCCCAGCCGGCGCGGATGTCGCTGGTGCTCGACCTGGTGGGCCGGGAGAACCTCTCGAACGCGAACGCGCTGAGCTCGATGGCGATGAACATGACCCAGGTGATCGGGCCGGCGCTCGGCGGCGGCATGATCGCGGCGATCGGCGCGCCCGCGGCCCTGTGGGTCTCCACCGCCTGGTACGTGGCGTCCCTGCTGCTCCTGCTGCCGCTGCGGCGCCTGCGCACCCGCACCGGCCCCGGCGGTCACGCCTCGACGTCGGTGCTCGCCATGGTGGCCGGAGGGTTCCGCGCCGTCGCCGGGGACCGCCTCGCCGTCGCCGTCCTGCTGGTCACCCTGGCCGCGAACGTCTTCCTGTGGCCGGTGTTCCAGTCGTTCATGCCCGTCTTCGCCGCCGAGTCGTTCGGGCTCGACGCCGCGGGCCTGGGCGCGCTGCTGACGTGCGCCGGCGTGGGCGGCCTCGTGGGCTCGCTGGTCATCGCGGCGCTGGGCGACTTCCGGTTCAAGGGGGCGCTCTTCCTGCTCGGCACGACGGCGTGGGGGCTCGCCTGGGCCGCGTTCTCGCTGGCCACGTCGCCCGCTCCCGCGTTCGTGCTCATGGCCGTCATCGGGCTGGCCAGCGCGGCCTTCGGCGTGCTGCAGACCACGCTGCTGCTCATGGTGACCGCACCGGCGGTGCACGGCCGCGCGCTCGGGCTGCAGGAGCTCGTGATCGGCGTCATGCCCGTCGCCACGCTCGTCATCGGAGCCGTCGCCGAGCGCGTCGGGGTGCCGCACACCGCACTCGGCGCCAGCCTGGCGCTGGTGGTCTGCCTGGTCGTGCTGATGGTCGCCGTCCCGGACCTCCTGCGCCTCGGCCGGGCGGGAGACGTGGCCGACGCCCGAGACGACCGATAGGCACCGATCCGCGACATGTCCGCCCGGCACCCTCGCGTCGAGGGCAGGGATGTGGTCGGCTAGGGCGTCGGAGCACGTCGGCGCGCGCCCGTGCTCCTCCACGCCAGGACGGAGGACCCGCCCATGATCGAGTTCCGGTCGGTCACCAAGACGTACCCCGACGGCACCGTGGCGGTCGCGGACTTCGACCTCGTGGTGCCGCCGCACCGCACGACGGTGCTCGTCGGCTCCTCCGGCAGCGGCAAGACGACGCTGCTGCGCATGATCAACCGGATGGTCGACCCCACGGAGGGGACGATCGAGATCGACGGCACCTCGGTGCTCGACCGCGACCCCGTGAAGCTGCGGCGCAGCATCGGGTACGTGCTGCAGAACGGTGGGCTGCTGCCCCACCACCGCGTGATCGACAACGTCATGACGGTGCTCCGGCTGGAGGGGACGCCGAAGGCCCGTGCCCGGGAGCGGGCCCTGGAGGTGCTCGACGTGGTCGGCCTCGACCGGGCGCTCGCCGAGCGCTACCCGAGCCAGCTCTCGGGCGGTCAGCAGCAGCGCGTGGGCGTCGCCCGCGCCCTCGCGGGCGACCCCAACATCCTGCTCATGGACGAGCCGTTCGGCGCCGTCGACCCGATCGTGCGCGCCGAGCTGCAGACCGAGACCCTGCGCCTGCAGCAGGAGCTGAACAAGACCATCGTCTTCGTCACCCACGACATCGACGAGGCGTTCCTGCTGGGCGACCAGGTGGTGATCCTCGAGACCGGGGCCCAGGTCGCCCAGGTGGGCAGCCCGAGCGAGATCATCGAGGCGCCCGCGAGCGACTTCGTCGCGAGCTTCATCGGCGTCGAGCGCGGGACGCGGGCGCTGCGCCCGAAGGAGACGGACCGCGGCACGGTGCTCGTCGACAGCGCCGGACGCACCCAGGGCGTGCTGGTGGAGGACGCCCCGTGACCTGGGTGGCCGACAACCTCGACCTCGTCGGTCGGCTCACGGTCGAGCACCTGCGCCAGAGCGCCCTGCCGATCCTGCTGGGGCTCCTCGTGTCGATCCCGGCGGGCTGGCTCGCGTTCCGGTTCCGGCTCACCCGCGGCCTGGTGCTCACGCTCGTCGGGCTGCTGTACACGATCCCGTCGCTCGCCCTGTTCGCCCTGCTCCCGCCGCTGCTCGGCATCAGCTTCCTGTCCGAGGTCAACCTGATCATCGCGCTGACGATCTACGCGATCGCGATCATGACCCGCTTCGTCGCCGACGCCCTCGCCTCCGTGGAGCCCACCGTGCGGCAGGCGGCCGTGGCCGTCGGCTACGGCCCCTGGCGCCGGTTCTGGCAGGTCGACCTCCCGCTCGCCGGGCCGGTCGTGCTCGCGGGCCTGCGGGTCACGGCGGTGTCGACGATCTCGCTGGCCACGGTCGGCATCCTCATCGGCATCGACAACCTCGGCTACCTCTTCACGAACGGGTACCAGCGCCAGATCGTCGCCGAGATCCTCGCGGGGGTCGTGGCGGTGGTGGTCGTGGCCCTGCTCGTGGACTGGCTGCTGGTGCTGCTCGGGCGGGTCCTGCTGCCCTGGACGCGGCGGAGGGCGGCCGCATGAACCTCTTCGCGGACGCCGTCGCCTGGATCTTCTCCCCCGACCGCGCGTCGGGGGCGCTGCCGCTCTCCGAGGCGATCGGCACGCACCTGGCCTTCACGTTCGTCACCGTGCTCCTGGCCGCGCTGCTCGCCGTGCCCGCCGGCTGGCTCATCGGCCACACGGGCCGCGGCCGCGAGGTGGCGGTCGCCCTGTCCGGCGCCGCCCGCGCCGTGCCGTCGTTCGGCCTGGTGCTCCTGCTCGTGCTGGTCCTCGGCGTCACGCACAAGGTCGCGGCGTCGACCACGGCGTTCGTGCTGCTGGCGATCCCGCCGATCCTCGCCGGGGCCTACGCCGGTGTCGAGGCGGTCGACCGGCGCGTCGTCGACGGCGCCCGCGCGGTCGGCATGACGTCGGGGCAGGTGCTCCGCTCGGTCGAGGTGCCGCTCGGACTCCCGCTGCTGATCGGCGGGCTGCGGTCGGCGACCCTGCAGGTGGTCGCCACCGTCACCCTGGCCGGCTACGTCGGCAACTGGGGCCTCGGCTTCTACATCGTCCAGGGCATCCAGCTGCGGGACTTCTCCCAGATCCTCGGCGCGGCCCTCGTGATCGTCGTGCTGGCGGTCGTCCTCGACCTGCTGTTCGCCCTCCTGGAACGCGCCGTCGTCCCCCGCGGCGTCGCGGCCGGCCGCGCGGCGCCGGACGCGCCCACCCGTTCCCGCCGGGGCTCGAACCACGCCCCTGCGCCCGACCCGACCTGACCTGATTGACTGACCTGAGAGGCAGCATCATGCGCATCACACGACGCACGTCCGCGACCGTCGCCGCCACCGCGACGGCACTCCTCGCGCTCACCGCGTGCGGCGGCGGGTCCGACCCGCTCGAGCCCGAGTCCGACGGGGGCGGCTCGCCCGCGTCCGGGACCATCGTCGTCGGGTCGCAGGCGTACTACTCCAACGAGATCGTCGCCGAGATCTACGCCCAGGCCCTGGAGGCCGGGGGCTTCACCGTCGAGCGCAACTTCAGCATCGGGCAGCGCGACGCCTACATGCCCGCGCTCGAGGACGGCGAGGTGCAGGTGTTCCCCGAGTACACGGGCAACCTGCTGCAGTTCTTCGACCCGGAAACGACCGCGACGTCCACGGACGACGTCTACGCCGCCCTGCAGGAGGCGCTGCCGGAGGGGCTGACCGTGCTCGAGCAGTCTCCCGCGACGGACCAGGACTCGTACACCGTCACGGCGGCCTTCGCCGAGCAGCACGGCCTGACCACCATCGCGGACCTGGCGGGCGCGGGCGACCTCACGCTCGGCGGCCCGGCCGAGCTGGAGCAGCGCCCCTACGGACCGAAGGGCCTCAAGGACGTCTACGGCGTGGACGTGGCGTTCGAGGCGACCGGCGACACCACCGTCCAGGACCTCGTGGCCGGGACGGTGGACGTCGCGAACGTGTTCACCGCCGACCCGCGCATCCAGACCGAGGACCTGGTCGTCCTCGAGGACCCCGAGGCGCTGTTCCTCGCCTCGCACGTCGTCCCGCTGGTCGCCGAGGACGTCGCCGACCAGGTCGCCGACGTCCTCGACCCGGTGAGCGCCGCGCTCACCCCCGAGGGGCTCGTGGAGCTCAACGTCCAGTCCACCGAGGAGCAGAGCTCCACCGAGGACATCGCCGCGGGCTGGCTCGAGGAGAACGGCCTGGCCTGACCAGACTGCCCGGGCTGACCGGGCAGCCCGACGCGATCGCGGCGCAGGCTCAGGC
>NZ_JBHVBO010000048.1:0-23040 GCF_042668085.1 Isoptericola sp. NPDC057391
CGGACGCACGACGACGGCCCGGGCGCGGGTGGGGAACCAGCGACCGGGCCGTCGTCGTCCCTGCGTGCTCCCCTGCTGCCTCAGCCCTTGACCGCGCCGGCGAGCATGCCGCGCACGAAGAAGCGCTGCAGCGCGATGAACACGATCAGCGGCACGATCATCGCGATGAACGCGCCGGCGGTGAGCAGGTACCAGTCCCCGCCGCGCGTTCCGGCGAGCTCGGCGATCTTCACCGTGAGCGGCTGGTACTCCGGGGCGGCGAAGGTCAGGCCCACGAGCAGGTCGTTCCACACCCAGAGGAACTGGAAGATCCCGAACGACGCGATCGCAGGCACGAGCAGCGGGAACAGGACGCGGAAGAAGATCTTCACGTGCCCGGCCCCGTCGACGCGGGCCGCCTCCACGAGGGAGGCCGGGATGTCCTTCATGAAGTTGTGCAGCAGGAAGATCGCCAGCGGCAGCGCGAAGATCGAGTGCGAGAGCCACACGGTCCAGTAGCTGCCGTTGATGTCCCAGTCGACGTAGTCCGACAGCAGCGGCACCAGGGCGATCTGCAGCGGCACCACCTGCAAGGAGAAGACGGCGACGAACAGGAAGTTCCGGCCCGGGAACTTGATCCACGCGAACGCGTACGCCGCCAGCAGCGACAGGGTGATGGGGATGAGCACCGCGGGGATCGTGATGACGAACGAGTTCACGAAGAACGTGGACAGGTCGTTGCTGTTCCCGTAGAGCGCCTCGTTGTAGTTGTCCATCGTGAACGAGGCGTTGCCCGTGAAGACCGTCCACCAGCCGCTGCGGCGGATGTCCTCCTGCGGCCGGAAGGACGTGATGAGCAGCCCGAGCGACGGGATGGTCCACAGGATCGCGATGATGATCGCGATGCCCGAGGCCCACGGGGAGCTGAGCTTGCCCTTCGTGGCGATCGCCCGGCGTTCCAGCCGGGAGAGCTTGCGGGCTCGCGACTTCGGGAGGTCCTCGTCGAGCACGGAGCCGGCGACGGCCTGGCCGGGGGTGGGGGTCGAGGTCATCGGATCTCCTCCGACTTGCGCATCTGCCGCACGTTGTACGCGATGATCGGGATCACCAGGATGAACAGGACGACGGCGAGCGCCGCGGCGAGCCCCTGGTTCCCCTGCCGGAACGCCTGCGTGTAGAACTCGTTGGCCACCACCTGGGTGCCGAACTGGCCGCCCGTCATGGTGCGCACGATGTCGAAGGCCTTGAGGGTGCCCATCGCGATCGTCGTGAGGACCACGACGAGGGCGGGCCGGATGCTCGGCACCGTGATGTAGCGGAACATCCCCATGCCGTGCAGACCGTCCAGACGCGCGGCCTCCACGATGTCGTCGGGGATGGCCTTGATCGCCGCGGACAGCACCGTCATCGCGAAACCGGTCTGGATCCAGATCATCACCACGATGAGGAACCAGGTGTTCCACGGCTGTCCGATGAGGAACTGCTGGGGCGGCAGACCGATCCACACCAGCACCTGGTTGAGCAGTCCGATCTGCTCGATTCCCGGCTGGTCGGGACGAAACTCGTAGACAAACTTCCAGATGATCGATGCGCCGACCATCGAGATCGCCATCGGAACGAAGACGAGCGCCTTGGCGAGCTTCTCGAACCGGGTGCGGTCGACCAGCACGGCGTAGGCGAGCCCGATGACGGCGGACAGCAGCGGCGCGAGGATCACCCAGGCGGCGGTGACCACCAGCACGTGCTGGAACTGGCCCTCGGTGAACGCCCGGACGTAGTTGTCGAACCCGACGTACTCGGTGCCGTTCTGGTTGAAGAACGACTGCCAGAGCGTGATGAGCCCCGGCCGCACCAGGCCGTAGGCGAGGAAAAGGAGGGGAACGCCGACGAAGCCGGCCGCCACCACCCAGGACGGGACCCGCTTCGGGCGGTCCACCGCGAACAGGATCAGCCCCATGACGACGACGAACAGGGCGACCCCGACCAGCATGACCACGAACTTCTCGACCGCGGTGCCGGGTTCCAGCAACCAGGTCATCGACGACCTCCTCGAGGAGTCAGGACGGTTTCAAGGGCGAGGACGCACGGTCCGGGTACGTCGGACGACGTACCCGGACCGCACGCCCGAGCGAGGATCACGCGGCGTGCCGGCTCACTTCGGCCAGGACGCCTCGATCTGGTCGGTGACCTCCTGGGTGCTCGCCCCCGTCAGCCAGTTGACGATGCCCGTCCAGAACGTGCCCGAGCCGACCTCACCGGGCATGAGGTCCGACGCGTCGAACGCGACGACGGTGTTCGGGTCCGCCAGCACGCCGGCGACGTACTGGTCGAACTCCGTCGCCAGGTTGTTCGGGTCGAGCCCGCTGTTGGCCGTGACCCAGCCGCCGTCCGGGGTGGCCAGGGCCTTCTGGTTGGCCCAGTCGTCGCTCGAGAGGTAGGTCTGGAAAGCCTGGACCTCGGGACGGTCGGCGAACGCCGCGACGAACTCGCCGCCGCCCAGCATCGGCTTGACGTCGGTCTGGTCGGTCGGCAGGTAGAACGCGAACACGTCGCCCTGCTCGGAGACCTCGGTGCCCTCCGGCCACTGCGTCTGGTAGAAGTTCGCCGCGCGGTGCATCCAGCAGTTGCCGTCGAGGATTCCGTTGCCGGCGTCCGTCCACGACTGCGTGGCGATCGAGTTGACCTCACCCAGACCGGCGTTGACGTAGTCCGGGTTCTTGAGGATCTCCCCCGCGGCGTCCCAGGCCTCGACGACCTTGGGGTCGTTGAACGGGATCTCGTGGGTGTACCACTGCTCGTAGGCCTCGACGCCCGCGGTGCGGAGCATCATGTCCTCGATGAAGTCGGTGCCCGGCCAGCCGGTGGCGTCGCCGGACTCGACACCCGCGCACCAGACCTTCGCACCGTCGTTGTCGTCGTGGATCTGCTGGGTGAGGTCGAGGAGCTCGGTCCACGTCTGCGGGATCTCGTACCCCGCGTCCTCGAACATGGACGGCGAGTACCAGACGAACGACTTCGCGTTCGCACCCAGCGGCGCCGAGTAGAACGTGCCGTCGACCGTGCCGTAGCCCTTCCACGTCTCGTTCCAGAACTCGTCCACGTTGGCCGCCACCGACTCGGGCGCCGGCTTGATGACGTCCGGGTAGTTCGTGACGATCGTGTTGAGCAGGCCCGGCTGCGGCAGGTACGCGATGTCGGGGGCGTTGCCCGCCTTGACCCGCACCTGGAGCTGCGCCTCGAACTCGCGGGACGCCTCGTACTCGATGGTGACGCCCGTGCACTCCTCGAACGCGTCGTAGGACGCCTGCTGCGTGGCGCCCTCCGGGTCCACGATCGAGGTGTAGACGCTCACGGTCTTGCCGTCGAGGTCGCCGAACTCCTCGTAGGCGGCGCAGTCGATCTCCGCGCTGGCGGCGCTGGTCTCCTCCTCGCCGACACCACCTTCGCCGTCGGGGTCGCTGCACGCCGCCAGCACGAGCGCGAGGCCCGCGCCGCCTGCCGCCAGCGCCAGTGCGCGTCGCCGCGCCGTCGTCGTTCGTCTGGTCATGCCAAGCTCCTCCACTGCGTCGTGGTCCACGGAGGTGTTCCCGCCGATCGGCGGCCGTGATCCCCTGGTCCCCCTGACCGGGATACTGCCTCCCCCCAGAGTTCATCGCACCCCCACCTGCAGGTGCAAGTTCCTGCAAGTCGTTTCACGGTCACGACTCGGTGACGATTCATGACACCCTGGGACCCGGACCCCGTCACGCACCTTCCGAGAGGACCGCCATGATCGAGCTGAGGAGCCCGCGAGAGATCGACCAGATGCGCCCCGCGGGGAGCTTCGTGGCCGAGGTGCTCACGGCCGTCCGCGACGCCGCCGCCGTCGGGGTGAACCTCCTCGAGCTCGACGCCCTCGCGCACCGGATGATCCGCGACCGCGGCGCCGAGTCCTGCTACATCGACTATCACCCGTCGTTCGGCGCCATGCCGTTCGGCAAGGTGATCTGCACGTCTGTGAACGACGCCGTCCTGCACGGGCTGCCCCACGACTACACGCTGCGCGACGGCGACCTGCTGAGCATCGACTTCGCCGCGTCGGTCGACGGGTGGGTCTCGGACTCCGCCGTGTCGTTCGTCGTCGGCACCTCCGCGTCGCCGCAGCGCGCCGCCGCCGACGCGAAGCTCATCGAGACCACCGAGGTGGCGCTCGAGGCGGGCATCGCCGCCGCCGTCACCGGCAACAGGATCGGCGACATCTCCGCCGCCATCGCCAAGGTGGCCCGCGGCGCCGGCTACGACATCAACACCGACTTCGGCGGCCACGGCGTCGGGCGCACCATGCACGGCGACCCGCACGTGCCGAACGACGGCCGCCCCGGCCGCGGCTTCCCGCTCAAGCCGGGCCTCGTCATCGCGATCGAGCCGTGGTTCCTCGAGACCACCGACGAGATCTTCACCGACCCCGACGGCTGGACGCTGCGCTCCGCCGACGGCTCCCGCGGCGCGCACAGCGAGCACACCATCGCCATCACCGCCGACGGGCCGGTCGTCCTCACCGCGCGGGACTGACGTGCCGAGGTAGCTCTACTTCGGCACGGACAGGAGCACCGGCACGACGCCGTCCTCGTCGACGGTGCCGGTGACCTCGTCGGCGGCGGCGCGCACGACGTCGTCCGCGTGCCCCATGGCGACGCCGCGGCCGGCCCAGCGCAGCATGTCGACGTCGTTGCGGCCGTCGCCGACGGCCACCGTGTCCGCGGGGTCGACGCCGAGCCGCTCGCGCAGCCGCTCCAGCCCGGACGCCTTGGTGACGCCCTTCGGCGCCACGTCCATCCACGCCGTCCAGCCGACGGCGTAGGTGACGTCGCCCAGGCCGATGCGGGCCGCCATCGCGCTGAACTCCTCGGGGGTGCGCTCGGGGCTGCGGATGACGACGCGCGTCACCTCGCGGGCCCACAGCTGCTCGAAGTCGACCACCTCGTGCACGCCGTCGAGCTCGCCGTCGGGGAACAGGGCGTTCATCCGGAAGCCGATGCCGATGTCCTCGACGGCGTAGCGGGCGTCGGGAAGCTCCTCCCGCAGCAGGCGCAGCGCGGGGCCCGGGTCGAACGTCCGCACCTCGTCGAGCTCCCAGCCGTGCGGGAGGCCCTCGTCGAGGCGCACGGTCACCGCGCCGTTGGAGCACACCATCCAGCCGGTCGTGATGCCGAGCAGCTCCGCCACCGGCGTCATCGCGATGAGCGACCGCCCCGACGACAGCACCACGTGGTGGCCCGCCGCCTGGACCTGCGCGACGGCGTCGCGCACCGCGGGCGACAGGCCGCCGTCGTACCCGAGCAGCGTGCCGTCGATGTCGAGGGCGACGAGGTGCGGCGCCGGACGCCCGCTCACGCGACCGGCTCGAGCACCTCGAGGCCGCCCAGGTAGGGCCGGAGGCCCTCGGGCACGCGCACCGAGCCGTCGGCCTGCTGGTGGTTCTCGAGGATCGCGACGATCCACCGCGTGGTGCCCAGGGTGCCGTTCAGCGTGGCCACCGGGCGCGTGGTGCCGTCCACGGTCCGCTCCCGCACGCCCAGGCGGCGGGCCTGGAAGGTGGTGCAGTTCGACGTCGAGGTGAGCTCGAGGAAGCGCTCCTGCGTGGGCAGCCAGGCCTCGCAGTCGAACTTGCGCGCGGCGGAGGTGCCGAGGTCGCCCGCGGCGGTGTCGATGACGCGGTAGGGCAGCTCGACCTTGGCCAGCATCGCCTCCTCCCAGGCCAGCAGGCGCTGGTGCTCGGCCGCGGCGTCCTCCGGGTCGCAGTAGCTGAACATCTCGACCTTGTGGAACTGGTGCACGCGGATGATGCCGCGGGTGTCGCGGCCCGCGGCGCCGGCCTCGCGGCGGTAGCAGGCGCTCCAGCCCGCGTACCGCTTCGGGCCCGCCGACAGGTCGAGGATCTCGTCCGCGTGGTAGCCCGCGAGCGCCACCTCGCTGGTGCCGACCAGGTAGAGGTCGTCCTTCTCCAGGTGGTACACCTCGTCGGCGTGGCTGCCGAGGAAGCCGGTGCCGCGCATAGTGTCCGGCTTGACCAGCGTCGGCGTGATCATCGGCGTGAAGCCGGCCGCGACCGCCTGGTCGACCGCCGCGTTCAGCAGCGCCAGCTCGAGGCGCGCCCCCACGCCCGTGAGGAAGTAGAACCGCGAGCCCGACACCTTGGCGCCGCGCGCGGTGTCGATCGCGGCCAGCCCCTCGCCGAGCTCCAAGTGGTCGCGCGGGGCGAAGCCCTCGGCCGCGAAGTCGCGCGGCGTGCCGACCTCCTTGACGACGACGTAGTCGTCCTCGCCCCCCGGGGGCGCGCCGTCGACGACGTTCGCGATGCCGTAGAGGAGCTCGTCGAGCTGCTTCTCCGCGTCCGACGCGTCCGCCTGCCGCGCCTTCACCTGCTCCGCGAGGTGCTTGGTGCGGGTCAGCAGCGCGGCCTTCTCGTCGCCCTGCGCCTTCGCCACCTGCTTGCCGAGCGCCTTCTGCTCCGCCCGCAGCGACTCGAACTCCGTGAGAGAGGAGCGACGGCGCGCGTCGGCGTCGAGCGCCGCGTCCACGAGGGCGGGGTCGTCGCCGCGGGCCAGCTGGCTCGCACGGACGACGTCGGGGTTGTCGCGCAGAAGTCGGAGGTCGATCACGCCCGCAAGCCTAACGGCCGGGCCGCGCACGGCCCCCACGGATATCGCGGGTCCCGGCGCGGTACCACCTCGCGAGGTTCGGAACTACCTCGCGGGGTTCGGAACTACCTCGCGGGGTTCGGTACTACCTCGGCAGGACCGGTACTACCTCGGCACGTGCCTTGCTACCTCGGCGGGTTCGGCGCTCCCTCGGCGTGAGATGGGCGACTTCGCCGGGTCCGGTCGCCCGTTTCGTCGTAGGTTGCCGTCATGCCGGACGAGTACGCGGAGATCGTCGCGCTGGTCGTCGCGCTGGTGATCGTGCTCAGCGCGCTCGCCGCGACGCTGGTGCTGTGGCGCCGCGCCCGCACGCGGGAGCACGTCCTCGCCACGCGGGACGCGCAGCGCGCGCAGGAGGGCGAGGCACGCGGGATGCGGCTCGCCGTCGTCATCAACCCCTCCAAGGAGGGCGCGGCGGACGTGCGCGCCGTCGTGGAGCGGGTGTGCGCCGACGCCGCGCTGCCGGACCCCCTGTTCTACGAGACCACGGTGGATGACCCCGGCACCGGCCAGGCCCGCCGCGCCCTCGCCGCCGGCGCGGACGTCGTGGTCGCCGCGGGCGGCGACGGCACGGTGCGCGCGGTGGCGGAGGTCCTGGCCGGGACGGGGCGTCCGATGGGGCTCATCCCGGTCGGCACCGGCAACCTGCTCGCCCGCAACCTCGACCTGCCGCTCACGTCGGTGACCGACGCGGTCGCCATCGTGCTGGGCGGCACCGACCGGGCCATCGACGTCGGCCGCGCCCGGGTCAGCGAGTTCGCCCCCGACGCCGAGCCCCTCGTCGACGGCGAGCCCGACCAGGCGCACATCTTCCTCGTCATCGCGGGGCTGGGCTTCGACGCCGCGATGGTGGCGGACGCGGACGACCAGCTCAAGGCCAAGGTCGGCTGGGTGGCCTACTTCCTCGCCGGGGCGCGGCACCTGCACGGCCGGCGCATGCGCGCGACCATCCGCCTCGACGACGGCGAGCCCGTCGAGGCGCGGCTGCGCAGCATCATGGTCGGCAACTGCGGCAGGCTGCCGGGCGGGATCACCCTGCTGCCCGACGCCGTCATCGACGACGGCGAGCTCGACGTCGCCGCCATCGACACCCGCGGCGGCCTGGCGGGATGGGCGCAGCTCTTCGGCGAGGTCGTGGCGCAGGGCCTCGGCGTGCGCAACGACCTGCCCGGCAAGATCGGCCGGATCGACCACACCCGCGCCCGCCGCGCGGTGATCCGGGTGGACGACGGCGAGCAGGCGCAGGTGGACGGCGACCCGCTGGGCAACGCCGTCGAGCTGGAGACCTGGGTGGAGCCCGGCGCGCTCGTGGTCCGGACGGGATGATCGCGTGAACGTCCGGCGTCCCAGGAGGGCCTCGCGGCCCCTGGGACCGGGGCGTGCATAGGCTGGCCCGCGTGATCCGCCCCGCCCGCGCGCTCGTCGCGTCGACGTTCGCCCTGCTCGTCGCTCTCCTCCTCGGAGCGCCGGCGGCGTCCGCGGCCCCGGCGCCGGCGGACGCCGAGGCGCCGGAGACCCCGCTGGTGCTCGCCGGCGTGTCGGGCCTGCAGTGGTCCGACGTCGACGCCGTGCGCACCCCGCACCTGTGGCGGCTCATCGGGGGCGGGTCGGTCGCGTCGATCGCGGTGCGCACCCTCACCCCCACCTGCCCGGTCGAGGGGTGGCTCACCCTGTCCGCCGGCAGCAAGGCCGCCGCGCAGCCCGCTGTCGCCGAGGACGCGGACGACGCCGCGGAGGACGCGGGGCAGGCCGCGGACGACGGCGCGCCCGCGCTGGGCTGCCCCACCGTGCCCGTGCCGCCCACGACGCCGGCCGACGAGGGCACGGCACGTGCCGAGCGCACGCACGTGCCCGGGTGGGCCGAGCTCGCCGCGAACGACCCCTTGACGCCGAACGCCGCCGAGCCGGGCGCGCTCGGCGAGGTCGCCGACGTCGCGCGGGCCTGCACGACCGCCGTCGGCCCGGGCGCCGCCGTCGCGCTCGCCGACGCCTCGGGCGACGTGCCGCGCTACCTCTCCGACCCGGGGGCGCTCACGGCCGAGCAGGTCGCCGAGTGCCCGGCCACCGTCGTCGACCTCGGTGTGCTGCCCGACGCCGCCAACGAGCGCACCGCCGCGGTCGAGGAGCTCGACGCCCAGGTGGGCCGCCTGGCGGACCTGCTGCCCGCGGGGGGGCGCCTCGTCGTGGCGGGGATCTCCGACACGCCGCTCGGCCCCGCGGACCTCCAGGTGGTCGTGGACTGGACGTCGCCCGGCGGCAGCGCGACGTGGCTCAGCTCGACATCGTCCCGCTGGGCCGGGGTGGTCGTGCTCGCCGACCTGTCCGCGACCCTCGCCGACACCGTCACCGGGGGCGCCCTGTCCGGCACGGCGCCCGACGGCGACGCCCCGACCGACGACGAGACCTCGCCGGGCACCGACGACGAGACCGACGATGCCGACGACGCGCTCACCGCGGCCCTCGCACCGTTCACCGGCTCCCCCCTGGAGCGGGGCGACGACCGCCGCATCTCCGTCTCCCGCACGGTGGAGAACCGGCAGTACCTCAGCGTGCTCACGGACACCGTGCCTCGCCTGTCGCCGCTGGTGCTGGGGCTCGTCGGCCTCGCGGACGTCGTCGTCGTGGGCGCCCTGCTGCTCGCCCGCCGCCGCGGCGGCGCCGACACGCCCGACGACTCCCGGGCGGCCGGGCCGCGGTACGGCCGCCGCGTGGGCCTGGCGGTGCTCGTCGTGGCGTCCAGCCTGCCCGTCGCCGCGTCGCTGGCGACCCTGTCGCGCTGGTGGGCGGCGCCGTCGCCGGTGACGACGCTGGTGCTGGCGCTCACCGTCGCGGCCCTGGTCGCCGCGCTGGTCGCCTGGTTCGCGCGCCACCTGCTGCCGCCGTCGCCGTGGCGCCTCGCGACCAGCCTCGCGGGCGTGACCTGGCTGGTCGTCACCGTGGACGGCCTCACCGGCACGACGCTGCAGCAGGGCTCGCTGCTAGGCCCGGCGCCCTCCCTCGGCGCCCGGTTCTACGGCTTCTCCAACACCGTGTTCGCGGTCTACGCCGTCGTCGGCCTGGTGCTCGCCGCGGGGCTGGCGGCGGCCGTGCGCGCCCGCGGCGGCAGCCGGGCGTGGGCCGGCTGGACCGTCGCCGGCGTGGGCCTGGTGACCGTGCTGGTCGACGGCCTGCCCCCGTTCGGCGCCGACTTCGGCGGCATCCTCGCGCTCGTCCCGGGCTTCGCCGTGCTGGCGCTCGGCGTGGCCGGGGTGCGGATCACCTGGCGACGCGTGCTGCTCGTGGCGAGCGGGACCGTGCTCCTGGTCGCGGTCGTGTCCGTCGTGGACTGGCTGCTGCCGGGCCCGGGCAGCCACCTCGGCGGCTTCGTCGAGTCCGTCGTCGAGGGCAAGGCGCTCGGCGTCGTGGCCGGCAAGGCCGCCGGCGCGTGGGCCACGATCGCCAACCCCGCCGGCGCCGCCGCGCTCCTCGTGTGCGCCGCCGCCGCGTGGGCCGTGCTCGCCCCGGGCCGCGCCCGCCTCGACGGCGTCGCCCGCGCCTACCGGCAGGACCCGGTGCTGTGGCGGCTCGTCGTCGGGCTCGTGGTGACGGCCGGCGTCGGCACCCTGCTCAACGACTCCGGCGTCGCGGTGGCCGCGATCGTGCTCGCCCTCGCCCTGCCCGTGCTGCTCGCCGGGCGGCTCGCCCACGCCGACGAGGCCGCCGCCGCGGCGCCCCGGGACGACGCCGCGCGCGCCTCCGGGCCGGTGCTCACCCGCGTGCCGGCGGTGCTCGTCGGGGCGTCGGCGGGCCTGCTCGTCGCGCTGCTCGTCGGCACCACCGCGCTGCCCGGCTCGGCGTCCGCGCGGGCCGGCGACGTCTCCGACGCCGGCACCCCCGTGGTCGACGACGCGCACCCGGTCGTCGTCGTCGGCACCCAGGGCGTGCGCTGGGAGGACGTCAGCCCGTCCGCCACCCCCACGCTGTGGGACGTGCTGCGCGACGGCGCCAGCGGCGCCGGCGTGACGCCCGCCGTCGGCGGCGCCTCGGCCACCTGCCCCGCCGCCGGGTGGCTGGGCCTGTCGTCGGGGCGCAGCCCCGTGACCGGGCAGACGACGGACGGCGCGTGGTCGTGCGCGCCGTGGGAGGTCACCCCGGACGGCGCGCAGGACGACGGCGCCGCGACCGTCGACGGGTGGGACGGGCTCGCCGCGCTGCAGTCGTCGTCGGAGTTCCGCCCCACCCTCGGCGTGCTCGGCGACGCCCTCGCCGACGGCGGCGTGTGCACCACCGCCGTCGCGCCGGGCGCGGCCCTCGCCCTCGCGGGCCGCGACGGCACGGTGCCGCGCTACCGCGACCTCGACGCGGCGCTCGCCGACCCGGCCGGCACGTTCTCCTGCCCCGTCACCGTGGTCGACGCCGGCAGCGCGCCGTACCACCCGGACCCCGAGGGCTACTCGGGCCTCGTCCCGCTGCCGGACGACGTCACGAGCGACGACCCGGCCCGCGACACCGCCCTGCGCGCCGTCGACGCGACGGTCGGCCGGGTGCTGGCGGCGGTCCCGGCCGACGCGACCGTGCTCGTCCTGGACGTCGGCAACCCCGCGCCGGGCCGGCCCGCCCTCGGCGTCGGCGTGGCCGACGCGGACGCGGACGACGCGCCCGCCTACCTCACGTCCGGCGCGACCCACTGGCTCGGCGTCGTGCGGCTGCTCGACGTGCCGACCACCCTCGTCACCGCGTTCGGGCTGCCCGTGCCCACCGACCTCAGCGGCTCGCCCGTCGAGCTCGCCGCCGAGCGCCCCGGCGGCACCGGGGCCACCGTGCGGGAGCTCGCCGGGCTCACCGAGCGCGACCACATGCTGCGCGTCACGACCGGCACCGTCACCACGGCCCCCGCGTACGTGGGGCTCGCGGCGTTCGCCCTGGTCGTCCTGCTGCTGCCGCGGCTGCGCCGCTCGTCGCCGAAGGCCGCGGGGAGGTGGGCGCGCGTGCTCGACGCCGTCCTGCTGGGGTGCGCCGCGGTGCCCGCGGCCGCGTTCCTCATGACGGCGTGGGGCTGGTGGCGCCTCGCCGAGCCCGCCACGTCCCTGTGGGTGACGCTCGGCCTGAGCACCGTCGTCGTCGCGCTCGTCGGCGCCCTCGCGCCCCGCCGGCCCGCGTGGGCGGGCGCGACGGTGGTCGCGACGCTCACCTTCCTCCTCCTCACCGTGGACGCGATGCTCGGCACGCCCCTGCACCGCGGCAGCCCGCTGGGGTCGGCCCCCACCCTGGGCGGCCGCTACTACGGCTTCGGCAACCCCACCTACTCGATCTACGCCACGGCCGCCGTGATCGCCGCCGCTGGGCTCGCCACGGCCGTGCGCCGCCGCTGGGGCAGGATCCCCGCCGGGGCCGTCGCCTCGGCGGTCGGCCTGGTGACGCTGGTCGTGAGCGTGTGGCCCACCCTCGGCGCCGACGTCGGCGGCGGCCTGGTGCTGGTGCCCGTGTTCGTCGTCCTCGTGCTCGGCGTGGTCGAGGCCCGCGTCACGTGGAAGCGGCTGATCCTCGCCGGGCTCGCGGGCGTGGCGCTCGTCGCCGCGATCGGCGTCGTCGACTGGCTGCGGCCCCCGGCCCAGCGCACCCACCTCGGCGCGTTCGTGCAGTCCGTCGTCGACGGCACCGCCCTCGAGACCATCGCGCGCAAGGCCGGCTACGCGCTGCGGTCCCTGAACGGCGGCGTGCCGGCGTGGCTCGCGCTCGCCGTGCTCGTCGGCCTCGTCGCCGTCCTGTGGGGCGGGCCACGCCTGCGGGCCCGGTGGCTGCAGCGCACCGAGGACCGCTGGCCGCTGCTGCGGCCCGTGCTGGTCAGCCTCGTCCTCGCCGGCGTCGGAGGGGCCGTCGTCAACGACTACGGCATCCGCATGGTCTCGATCATGCTCGCGGCCGCCGTGCCGCTCGTCGGGTCGATCGTGCTGCGGTCGTGGATGACCGAGGATCCCGACGCGCCGGGTCAGCCGGCGTCGCCCGAGCGGGCGCCCGCGTCCGAGGAACCCGCGCCGTCGGAGGTCTCCGCGGCGTCCGGGGCGTCGACCGTCTCCGACGGGGAACGACCCGGCACGTAGACGGACGTCTCGGGCTCCGGGTGCTGCCGCCCCCGGACGACCAGCAGCGCCACGCCCAGCGCGACGGCGACGAACGACGTCCAGATGTTCGCGGGGATGCCGAGCCACGCGTTGCTGGTGGGGTCGATGCGGAGCGCCTCGAGCCAGCTGCGCCCCAGCCCGTACCAGACCAGGTACAGGGCGAAGAGCCGGCCCCAGCGCAGCCCGTAGCCCGGCTCGCCGACGGCGTCCGCCCGGGCCTCGCCGCGGCGCCGCGCCGCGCGCTCGACGAGGAGCAGGACGGCGACGCCCAGGAGGTTCCAGAGCATCTCGTACAGGAACAGCGGGTGGAACAGGGTGTCGTCCGGGAAGCCGGCCACCGCGCCGTCGATCTCGAGGCCCCAGGGCAGCGTCGTCGGCGACCCGTACAGCTCCTGGTTCATGTAGTTGCCGAGCCGGCCCACCGCCTGGGCCGCGAGCATGCCGGGCGCGAGCGCGTCCGCGAACGACCAGAACCGCAGGCCCGCCCGCCGGCACCCGATCCACACGCCGAGGGCCCCGCCGATGAGCGCGCCGTAGATGGCGATGCCGCCGTCCCAGATCCGCACCCACTCCCAGTAGCCCCACGGGCCGGTGCCGTCCGAGTAGTCGCCCAGGTGGGTGAGCACGTGGTAGATCCGCGCCACGACGATGCCCAGCGGCACCGCCCACATCACGATGTCGAGGGTCACCTCCGGGCCGGCGCCGCGCGCGACGAGGCGCCGGTGCGTGATCCACGTGGCCAGCACGATGCCGGCGAGCAGGCACAGGGCGTAGACGTGGACCGTCAACGGCCCGAGCGCGAACACCGCCCACGCAGGGTCGGGGCTGGGGATCGACGCGGAGAGTCCTCCGGCTGCGGGCGCGGCGAGCATGCCCCCGAACCTACCGTGCCTCCCGGAGGGGAGACGGGCTCAGTGCCCGGCGCCCAGCGTGCCCGCGAGGCGGTCGAGGCGCGCCGTGCTGTCGGCGTCGAGGCCGCGGAACTCCACGGTCTTCCCGTGCTGGGCGTACTTGTGCTGGACGGCGTCGAGGGCGGCGACGGTGGAGGCGTCCCACACGTGCGCGCTCGACATGTCGATGACGACCCGGCGCGGGTCGCCCGTGTAGTCGAACTGGTGGACGAGGTCGTTCGAGGACGCGAAGAAGAGCTCGCCGTCGACGGCGTACACCCGCTCGTCGTCCTCGTCGGACGCGTCCAGGCGGGTCACCGTGGTCAGGTGGGCGACGCGCCGGAGGAAGAGGACGGCGGCGACGACCACGCCCACGACGACGCCGTAGGCGAGGTTGTGGGTGGCGACCGTGACGGCGACGGTCGCCAGCATGACCGCGGTCTCGGACCTCGGCATCCGCCGGAGCGTCGAGGGCCGGGCCGAGTGCCAGTCGAACGTGCCCACCGACACCATGATCATCACGGCCACCAGCGCGGCCATCGGGATGGTCGCGACGACGTCGCCGAGCCCGACGACGAGCGCCAGCAGGAACGTGCCGGCGAGGAACGTCGACAGGCGCGTGCGGGCGCCCGACGCCTTCACGTTGATCATGGTCTGGCCGATCATGGCGCACCCGCCCATGCCGCCGAAGAACCCGGTGACGATGTTCGCCACGCCCTGCCCCCACGACTCGCGAGTCTTGTTCGAGTGGGTGTCGGTGATGTCGTCGACCAGCTTCGCGGTCATCAGCGACTCGAGGATGCCGACCAGCGCCATGGCCAGCGCGTACGGGGCGATGGTCCGGAGAGTCTCGAGGGTGAGCGGCACGTCGGGGAAGAACAGCGTGGGCAGCGACTGCGGCAGCTCGCCCTCGTCGCCGACGGTCGGGACGTCGAGCCCACCGGCCAGGACGGCGGCGGTGATCAGCACGATCGCGACCAGCGGGGCGGGGACGACCCTGGTCCAGCGCGGCAGCAGCACGATGATCGCGAGCCCCGCAACCACCAGGGCGTAGACCCACCACCGGTTGTCGGCCGTGACCTTGTCGCCGAACAGGTGCGGCAGCTGCGAGGTGAAGATGAGGATCGCGAGCGCGTTGACGAAGCCCGTCATCACCGAGCGCGGGATGAACCGCATCAGCCGGGCGACGCCGAGCAGGCCCAGCACGACCTGGATGACGCCGCCGAGGATCACGGTCGCGACGAGGTGGTCGAGGCCGTGCTCGCGCATGACGGGCGCGATGACCAGCGCGACCGCGCCGGTGGCCGCGGAGATCATCGCCGGCCGGCCGCCGACGAACGAGATCGTCACCGCCATCGTGAACGCCGCGAACAGGCCGACGCGCGGGTCCACCCCCGCGATGATCGAGAACGCGATCGCCTCGGGGACGAGGGCGAGCGCGACGACGAGGCCCGCGAGGACCTCGGTGCGCAGGGTCCGCACCGAGCCGAACGCGGCCCTGAACGAGCCCGACGAGGTCGCCTCGGGGACCACCACCGGGGCGGGCCGCGGGGCAGGATCGGGCAGGGAGGCACGCAGGTCGTCCGGCACGCGGAGGACTCCGTTCGGTCAAGGTCGAGGGGCGCGGCGGCGCACGCAGAGGTCGATGGCCGGCGGACGGACCCGGGGCACCAGCATCCGCGGCGGCGCCGACTCTACCCTCACGTGAGGGTAGAGTTCCAGCCGTCCGGATCCGTCAGACTGGACCCCATGACCGACCCCTCCCCCGCCGCCACGCTGCACATCGGGGCCGTCGCGAGCCGCACCGAGCTGTCGCTGCGCACGCTGCGCCACTACGACGAGGTGGGGCTGGTGCGACCGTCGGCGCGCAGCGAGGGCGGGTTCCGCCTGTACACCGAGGACGACGTCGAGCGGCTCCTGCTCGTGCGCCGGATGAAGCCGCTGGGCTTCACGCTCGAGGAGATGGCGGAGCTGCTGGAGATCACCGACGCGCTCGAGGCGGGGACGCTCGACGACGCGGGGGCGGGCGACGCCCGCGCCCGCCTGGACGGCTACCGCGCCGCGGCGGAGGAGCGCCGCGCCGGGCTGGCGCGCAAGCTCGCCATGGCGGACGAGTTCATCGCGCTGCTGGGCTCGCGCTGACGCCCCGGGCCCGACGCCGGCTCAGCGCCCACCGGTCAGGCGGCGGAAGCAGCGGACGGCCAGCGCGGCCGGCCCGCCCGTGCCGCCCACCGGGGCGTCGCCCGCGGCCCACTCCTCCATCGCGAGGCGGATGGCGTCGGTCGCCGCGGCGGCGACGAGGCGGCGCTCGAGCCGGTCCTCGCCGGGGGCCAGGTCGGCGAGCAGGGGCTCGAGCCGCTGCTCGGACTCGCGGTTGACGCGGTACCAGACGTCCGCGAGCGCCGGGTCCCCGGGCACGCTGCGCAGCAGGCCGCGCGTACGGAGGAACTCGTCCTCGCCCGCGTCGGCCCCCGCGGTGAGCGCGTCGCGCATCGCGTCCTCGACGGCGGCGAGCACCCCCTTCCCGACGTCGCTCGCGGCGAGGCGGGCGCGCCACGCGTCGCCGCCCACGGCGAGAAGGGGCGCGACAGCGTCCTCCTTGGTGCGGCTGTAGCGGTAGAAGGTGCGCAGCGAGACCCCGGCCTCGGCCGCGATCGCCTCCGCGGTGACGGCGGCGGCGCCGCGGTCGGCGAAGAGCCGGGCGGCCACCTGCGCGATCTCGAGCTGGGTGGCGGCCTTGCGGCGCTCGGTGAGGGATCGGGGCTCGGGCACGGCTCCACCCTACGCGCGCATGACATCGTGCCACCTGACGTCGTACTGACACGTGGTGTCAAGGGCCGTACAGCGCAGGACAGAGGGGCAGCGGCACCGAGACCGTCGCGTCCGTGGTCGCGATGCTCGCCAGCGACGACGGCGCGTTCATCACCGGCACCGAGGTCCGCATCGACGGCGGCACGCACTTCTGACGCCGGCCAGGAGGTCGTGCGGGTCGTGCGGGCAGGGGATCAGGCGCCGCTCGGCAGGTCGCGGTCGAGGGCGTGGGACCGCACGTGCTCGACCGCGAGGCGCACGGCCCCCGTCCGCACGACGTCCGGGCCGAGGTCGGAGACCACGACCTCGACCGCCGGGTCGTGCAGGTGGTCCGGGAGCAGCGCGCGGGCGCGCTCCACGACCGGCCCCAGCGCGGGCGCCATCGCCCCGGTGACGATCACCCGGTCGAGGTCGAGGAGCCCGGACAGGACGGCGCACACCCGCGCCAGCCGGTCGGCGAGACCGTCGACCACCTCGCGGGCCAGGGCGTCCCCCGCGTCCGCCGCCGCCAGGACGTGCTCGGCGTCGAGGCGGTCTCGCGGGACGTCCGCGAGCGCGCTCCCCGCCCGGCCGGCGTCGAGCAGGCGGCCCGCCTCGTCCCGGGCCAGCGCGCCCAGGCCGTCGCTGGACCCCACCCCCTCGACCAGGTCGAGGATCCGCATCTCCCCGATCGCCCCGCGCGGCCCGCGCCGCAGGGCGCCGTCCAGCACGATCCCGGCCCCGATCCGCTCCCCCACGAGGAGCGCGGCGTAGGCCGCGGCGCCGTCGCCGTGCTCGACCTCCGCGACGGCGGCGAGGTTCGCGTCGTTCTCGACGACGACGTCCCAGCCCCGGGCCGTGAACAGGTCGCCCAGGCCGGGGTTCATCAGCGCCCAGAACGGGTTCCGCTCCCCCGCGGGCACGCCGCCGGTGCCCACCGGGGCGGGCACCCCCAGCACGGCGGCGACCACGGCCCGGCCGTCGCGGCCGGACCTCGCCACGGCGGCGTCCACGGCGTCGCGGACGGTCGCCCGGCGCGCGTCGGCGTCGCTCGCCGGGTCCACCTGGACGGCCTCCTCGGCGAGCACTCGACCGTGCAGGTCCGCGACCGCCGCCGAGACCCGGTGCTGGCCCGCGTCCACGCCGACGACCAGCGCGGCGTCGGGCCGGAACGCGTAGCGCAGGGCGGGGCGCCCCTTGCTGTAGGCGCCGGCGGCGCGCGCGTCGTCGAGCTCGACGAGCCAGCCCCGGTCCGTGAGGTCGCGGCACAGCGCCAGCACGGTCGAGCGGGCGAGGCCCGTGGCGGCCATGAGGTCGCTGGCCGTCACCGGCTCCCCGTCCCAGACCTGCTGCAGCACGCGCTCGGCGTTGAGCCGCCGCACCAGGTGCGTCGAGGGCGTCGTGGCCTCCGCGCCGTTCGTCATCACGCTCCGCCTCGCGTCGTGGGGGTCGCCCCGGCGTCGCACCGCCAGGCCGGTTGATTCTAGGCCGAGATTTTCTCCGCCCGAGGGGTTGACCCCCGCGCACACGGGTGAGAAGGTCCTCCAGGGATTAAATTTCAGCACAACATTTAGTGCCGAAATGTATCCCGATCGAGCTTCTCGACGAAAGGACGACGGTGTCTGAGGAACCGAGACGTACGGGGCGCGGGATCGCCGGGGCGCTGGGCCTGGCCCTGGTCGGCAGCCTCCTCGTGGGGTGCGGCGCGGACGGCGCCGAGACCGTCCGCTTCACCTTCAGCAAGCGCGAGGCGATCCCGTACATGACCCAGGTCGTGGCCGACTACAACGCGTCGCAGGACGACGTGCGCGTGGAGCTCGACACCTCGGGCGTCGACGTCGTGTCCGCGAGCTTCGTGCGCGGCAACCCGCCCGACCTCATGCTCGCGAACTACAACATGGAGGTCGCGCGGTTCGTGGACCGCTGCACGCTGAGCGACCTGGGCGACACCGCCGCCGCGGCCCGCGTGCGCCCCGACCTGCAGCCCCTCATGGACCAGTACGGCCGCTGCGAGGGCCGCACGAGCGCCCTGCCCTACTCCGTGATGGCGGCCGGCGTGATCTACAACAAGGAGATCTTCGCGGAGCACGACCTCGAGGTGCCGCAGACGTGGAGCGAGCTCATCGCGGTGGCGGACTCCCTCGAGAAGGCCGGCGTGACGCCCTTCTACGGCACGTTCAAGGACGACTGGACCGTCGCGCAGGGCTGGTTCGACTACGCCGTGGGAGGCCAGGTCGACACCCTGGAGTTCTTCGACCGGCTCGCCGCCGAGGGCGCCGACGTCGGCCCGGGCTCGGACGTCTCGTTCGAGAAGGACTTCAGCCGCCCCCTCGAGCAGATGACCCGCCTCACCGAGTACGCGAACGACGACGCCGCGAGCCGCGCCTACGGCGACGGCAACCTCGCCTTCGCGCAGGGCGAGGCCGCCATGTACCTCCAGGGGCCGTGGGCCTTCAGCGAGATCGCCAAGACCGCCCCCGACCTCGACCTGGGCACCTTCCCCCTGCCCATGACCGACGACCCCGCCGACCTGAAGGTGCGCGTCAACGTCGACCTCGCGGCGATCGTCCCCGAGGGATCGCGCCACCAGGAGGCCGCCCGCGACTTCCTCGAGTACCTGTACCGGCCCGAGATCATCGAGGCCTACAACGAGTCGCAGCTCGGCTACACGCCGACGACCGACGCGCCGCCGCCCTCGGACCCGCGGCTCGCGGGGATGACGGAGTACTACGACGCCGGGCGGGTCTACCAGGGCGCCTCGGTCCTCGTGCCCAAGACGATCCCGGTCATGGCCTACACCCAGGGCATCGCGTTCGGCGCCGACGCCGACGCCACGATGCGCACCCTCGACACGGACTGGGCCCGCCTGGCCCGGCGCCAGTAGAGCACCGCCGCCAGCGAGCCACGAGCAGCACGAAGGAGTCCTCGCTCATGTCCACCCTCACGACCTCCGCGACGGGCGTGCCCGCCGCCCCGGCCCCCGCCCGGCGCGCGCCACGCGGCGCCCGGCGGACCGAACCGATCTACTACCTGTTCCTCCTGCCCAGCCTCGTGCTGTTCACGCTGGCGATCCCGGTCCCCGCCATCGTCGGCATCTTCTTCAGCTTCACGAACTCGGTGGGCATCGGGGACTGGGACTTCGTCGGCCTCACGAACTACGCGGTCGCGTTCAGCGACCCCGCGATCCTGCGCAGCTACCTCTTCACGTTCGGCTTCTCGCTCGTGACGGTGCTCGTGGTCAACGTCATCGCGTTCCTCCTGGCCGTCGGGCTGACCTCCCGCATCCGGCTCAAGGTGGGCCTGCGCGCGGTCTTCGTCATCCCGATGGTCGTCTCCGGCATCATCATCGCCTACGTCTTCAACTTCCTGTTCTCGAACTCCCTGCCCGCCGCCGGGCAGGCGGTCGGGGTCCCCTTCCTCGAGACGAGCCTGCTGGCCAACCCCGACCTGGCCTGGCTCGCGATCGTCGTCGTCACGGCGTGGCAGGCCGTGCCCGGCACCCTGCTCATCTACATCGCGGGCCTGCTGGCCATCCCGGGCGACGTGTACGAGGCCGCCGAGATCGACGGCGCGACCCGGTCGCAGCGGCTCGCGCGGATCACGCTGCCCCTCATGGCCGGGTACGTGGTCATCAACGTCATCCTCGGCTTCAAGAACTTCCTCAACGCCTACGACATCATCGTCGGCCTCACGAACGGCGGGCCGGGCACGGCCACCCGGAGCATCGCGATGACGATCATCACCGGCTTCAACGGCGGCGACTACGCCTACCAGATGGCCAACGCGACGATCTTCTTCGTCGTCACGGTGCTGATCGCCTTCCTGCAGCTCTCGGTCACCCGCGGAAGGAACTCCCTCTGATGGCCACGCTCACCGCTCCCACCTCGCGCACGTCGCGCACCGCCGCCGCGCGCCCGCTCCGCCCGACGCGCGAGCGGTGGAACAGGTCCGGCACCCTGCTCCTCCTGCTCTGCTCCGTGACCGTGCTGCTGCCGCTGTACGTGACGGTCTCGATGGCGTTCAAGACGACGGGCCAGGCCGTGGACGGCAACGCGTTCTCACTGCCGGCCCCGTTCGACGTGCAGGGCTTCGTCCAGGCCTGGCAGCTCACCGAGTTCCCCGTCGGCCTGGCGGTGTCGCTGCTCGTGACGGCGGGCACGGTCGCCGCGACGATCCTGCTGGCGGCGGTCGCGTCCTTCGCCATCATGCGCAACTGGGAGCGGCGCCTGTTCCGCTGGTCGTTCTTCTACCTGCTCGGCGCGATGTTC
Organism: Isoptericola sp. NPDC057391; assembly: GCF_042668085.1. NCBI lineage: Bacteria > Bacillati > Actinomycetota > Actinomycetes > Micrococcales > Promicromonosporaceae > Isoptericola > Isoptericola sp. NPDC057391. The sequence continues at coordinate 20,709 of NZ_JBHVBO010000048.1, forward strand.
ATCCCGTTCCCGGTGGTCGCCCTGCCGCAGATCCAGCTCACCGGTCGTCTCGGCCTCGACAACCCCGGCGGCGTGATCCTGCTCGCCACCATGTTCCAGCTGAGCTTCAGCGTGCTGCTGTTCACGGCGTTCCTCCGGTCGATCCCGCTGGAGCTCGAGGAGAGCGCCCGGATCGACGGCGCGACCACGTGGCAGACGTTCTGGCGGCTGATCTTCCCGCTCCTGGCCCCCATGAGCGCCACCGTCGGCATCTTCGCGTTCCTCTACGCCTGGAACGACTTCATGATGCCGTCGCTCATCATCTCCGACCCCGACCTCCAGACGCTGCCGGTGCGCCAGCAGCTGTTCCAGACCCAGTTCAGCAACAACTACAACGTCTCGTTCGCCTCCTACCTCATGGCGATGGCTCCGGCGATCGTCGCCTACCTGTTCACGCAGCGCTGGGTGATGGAAGGCGTCACCCAGGGGGCGGTGAAGGGCTGACCGTCCTTGGCCACCTCCCGAGCCCAGCCCCCCCCCCAGCCCAGCTCCCTGGCCCACGTACCAAGGACCGCACCACCGAAGAAGGGCATGCACCCATGAGCGACCTGCTCGACGTCCCCGCCCCCACCACCGAGGGCTCCGACGCCGCGCCCGACGCCACCTGGTGGCGCCAGGCCGCCGTCTACCAGATCTACCCGCGCAGCTTCGCGGACTCCGACGGCGACGGCGTCGGCAACCTGCGGGGCATCACGTCCCGCGTCGGCTACCTGTCCGCCCTCGGGATCGACGCCGTGTGGCTGAGCCCGTTCTACCCGTCCGCGCTGGCCGACGGCGGGTACGACGTCGCCGACTACCGCGACGTCGACCCGAAGATCGGCACGCTCGCCGACTTCGACGAGATGGTCGCGGCGCTGCACGGCGCCGGGATCCGCGTCGTCGTCGACATCGTCCCCAACCACACCTCGAACCTGCACGAGTGGTTCGCCGAGGCGCTCGCCGCGCCGAAGGGGTCCCCCGCCCGCGACCGCTACATCTTCCGCGACGGCCTCGGCGAGCACGGCGAGCTGCCGCCCGCGGACTGGACCTCCACCTTCGGCGGCCCCGCCTGGGAGCCGGTGGGCGACGGGCAGTGGTACTTCCACCACTTCGCCGTCGAGCAGCCCGACCTCAACTGGCACAACCCCGAGGTGCGGGAGGACTTCCTGCGCACCCTGCGCTTCTGGTCCGACCGCGGCGTCGACGGCTTCCGCATCGACGTGGCGCACATGCTCACCAAGGACCTGCCCGGCGAGGGCGAGCCGCTCCCGTCCCAGGCCGAGCTCGAGGCGCTGCCCCGCGACGGCCAGCACCCCCTGTTCGACCGCGACGACGTGCACGACGTGTACGCCGGGTGGCGCGAGGTCTTCGACTCCTACGACCCGCCCCGCACCGCCGTCGCGGAGGCGTGGGTGGGCTCCGCCGAGCGCCGTGCGCGGTACGCCAGCAAGGACGGGCTGGGGCAGGCGTTCAACTTCGACCTGCTCGAGGCCGACTTCGACGCCGCGCAGTTCCGCCGCATCATCACGGCCAACCTGGAGCTCGCCGCCGCCTCGGGCTCGTCGACCACGTGGGTCTTCTCCAACCACGACGTCGTGCGGCACGCCACCCGCTACGGCCTCGCCCCCCGCGGGGACGACCGGCGCAAGGGCGGCACGGACTGGCTGCTCGCCGGCGGCCCGGAGGACCAGCTCGACCGCGAGACCGGGCTGGCCAGGGCCCGCGCCGCGACGCTGCTCGAGCTGGCGCTGCCCGGCTCGTCGTACCTGTACCAGGGCGAGGAGCTCGGCCTGCACGAGGTCGCGGACATCCCCGACGACGAGCGACAGGACCCGACGTTCTTCCGCAACCGGGGCGTCGAGGTCGGCCGCGACGGCTGCCGCGTGCCGCTGCCCTGGACCGTGGACGGGCCGTCCCTCGGCTTCGGCGACGGGCCCGCGCACCTGCCGCAGCCGGCGTGGTTCGCCGAGCACGCCGCCGACGCCCAGGACGGCGTCGAGGGGTCGACGCTGGAGCTCTACCGCGCGGCCCTGGCCCTGCGGCGACAGCTGCAGACGGCCGAGGAGCTCGAGTGGCTCGAGACGGGCTCGCCGGACGTCCTCGCGTTCCGCCGGCCGAACGGGTGGACCAGCGTCACCAACTTCGGCACGGCCCCGGTGCCGCTGCCCGACGGCGCGGTGCTGCTGAGCAGCGCGCCGCTCGCCGACGGCGCCCTGCCCGGCGGGACGACCGTCTGGCTCCGGTCCTGACGCCTGCCTGACGCGTCGCCGACGCGTCCCGCCGGTCGAGCCTGCCGCACCACCCGCCCCGGGGG
>NZ_JBHVBO010000049.1:0-22691 GCF_042668085.1 Isoptericola sp. NPDC057391
GGTTTCGGCGCGAAACCGGGCCACGATCCCACCCACAACGCTTCTTCGGGTCAGCGGAAGCGGCGGCCCTCGTCGCGGCGGTAGGCGCCGACGGCGAGGACGGCGAACAGGGCCGTCCAGCCGAGCAGCACCACCCACGCCAGGCCGTACGCCGGCTGGCCGGTGAGCGCCTGCACCAGCAGGTCACGACCGGCGCGCGTCGGCGTGGCCTGCGAGATCGCGTCGAGCCAGCCCGGGAACATCTGCGGCGGCAGGAAGAGCCCGCCCGCGAAAGCCAGCGGGAACAGCACCACCTGCACCACCGGCAGCGCGGCCTTGGCCGACAGCGAGTAGCCCACCGCCATGCCGAGCAGCACGAACGGCACGGAGACCAGCAGGATGGTGCCCACCCCGGCGAGCAGCTGCCCGACCGTCACGGTCGCGGCGGTGAACAGCCAGGCGATGAGGATCAGGGGCACCAGCCCGAACAGCGCGAAGATCGCGCCGTTGCCGATCCGCGCGACCATCCGCGGGCCGGGGCCGGCGGGCAGGGAGCGCAGGAACGGGTCGAACGGGAGCTGCCGGTCCTCGGCCACCCCCAGCCCGTAGGTGAACAGGCTGGCCGAGCAGACGGCGAAGAGGCCCAGCGAGGCCACCGACATCGTGGCCCACACGGGGTTCTGCGCCACCTCGCGCTGCGGCACGACGAAGAAGAACATCGCCAGCGCGGGAAACAGCATGTTGCCCAGCACCGCGATGGGCACGCGCACCGTCTCGAGGAACTGGTAGCGCAGGTGCAGCCAGGTCAGCGCCAGCGGGCCGGGGGCCGCCGCTCGCGCAGGGGTCGTCGTCGCGCTCATCGGGCCGCCTCCGTCACCATCTCCTCGAACGCCTCCTCGAGGCTCGCGCCCCGGATCCGGAGGTCCTGGAAGTCCACGTCGTCGCGCACCAGCGACCGCACGAGGGCGTCCGCGTCCGCGGTGTACAGCTCCTGGGTGCCGTCGTCGAGGCGCTCGGCGCGCACGACGCCGGGCCACGCGGCCAGGTCGGCCGTCGCGCGCAGCGCCACCCGCCGCAGGCCGACGCGGCGCAGGATCGCCTCGAGCGTGTCGTCGGCGCGCACCACCCCGCGGTCGATGACGACGACGCGCTGCGCCAGTGCCTGCACCTCCTCGAGGTAGTGGCTGGTGAGCAGCACGGTGCCGCCGCCCGCGTGGTAGGCGCGGATCGCGTCCCACAGCGCCTGGCGGGCGCCGACGTCGAGGCCGGTGGTGGGCTCGTCGAGCAGGACGACGCGCGGCCGTCCCACGAGCGACAGCGCCACGGCGAGCCGCCGCTTCTGCCCGCCGGACAGCGCGCCCGTCTGCCGCTTCGCGAGGTCGGTGAGGCCGAACTGCTCCAGCAGCTCACCGGTGGGCACCGGGTCGGCGAAGTGCCCGCCGACGAAGTCGACCACCTCGCGCACCCGCAGCGTGGCCGGCAGCCCGGTCTCCTGCGGGGTGATGCCGAGGCCGGCGCGACTGGCGGCCTCGCGCGGGTCGCCGCCCAGCAGGCGCACGGTGCCCGCGTCGGGGCGGCGCTGCCCGCTCACCAGCGACAGCAGCGTGGACTTGCCCGCCCCGTTGGGCCCGAGCAGGCCCACCAGCTCGCCGGGCCCGACGTCGAGCGACACGTCGTCGAGCGCGACGACGTCGCCGAACCGCCGGGTGACGCCGTGCACGGCGACGACGCCGGGGACGGTAGGTGGCGAGAGCGCGGCGTCGCCCGGGGCGGGCGCGCGCTCGGGCGGTCGGGTGCGGGTCATGATCCGGCTCCTCTCAGGAGGCCGGTGAGGGCCTCGGTGTAGTCCTCGAACGCCCCGCGCCCCTGAGACGTGAGCGCGAGGTAGGTCGCGGGGGTGCGACCCTCGTGGGTCTTGGTGACGCGGACGTAGCCGGCGTCCTCGAGCTTGCGCAGGTGGGTGGACAGGTTCCCCGCGGTCATGTCGAGCAGCTTCTGCAGCTTGGGGAAGCTCAGCTCGTCTCCCGGGCCGAGCGCCGCGAGCGTGGCGACGACCCGCAGCCGGGCGGGCGCGTGGATGACCGGGTCCAGCTCAGGCACGGGCCGCCCCCTCCCGCACCGAGCGCCGGCGCCGGACGATCACCAGGTGCTCGACCGCCGCCATAAGCAGGAACCCGCCGCCGCCCGCGATCGCCATCACGAGGTAGGCGCCCGGCAGGCCCACCAGGGACGCCGCGCCCGCGACCAGGAGGATCCACACCCCCAGCACGTACAGGCGGCGGTCGTCGAACGCGACTCCCCCGCCCACGTAGAGCAGCCCGACGACGAGGCACGCCCCGCCGTTGCTGGCCAGCCCCATCACCTCCGGGCCCGCGCCGGCCCGGGCGAGGCCGCCGAGGAACATGCTGAACACCAGGAACCCCAGCACCCACCCCCACCCGTACAGCGTCCCGGTGCGGGCCGAGACGCCGCGCGTGCCCGCCGTCCGCGTGATGGTGTGCACCATCGTGAAGACGACGGCCGCCGCGAGCAGCCCGGCGAACAGCCAGTACGCCCACGGCTCGGGCTGCGTCCGGCCCCGCGCGCTCGTCCACAGCACGAGGAAGCCGGCGAGCCAGGCGACGCCCCAGGCGCCGTAGAGGGCGCGGCCGTCCGGCCCGAGGGCGGCGCGGGCGCGGTCCTGCTGCTCGCGCAGGATGCGCAGCGACTCGGCGGCCGCGGCGCGCCCGGCGTCGACCGCACCTGGCCCGACGTCGGGACCACCCTCGGGCCCGACGTCCGGGGCGTCGCGCCGGTCGGGAGTCTCAGTCATCGCTACCTCGCAGAGAACTTTGCGCTACAAACTTGTTTGTCAACCTTGGCACGACTCGCCGGCACGCACAACCCTCAATAAATGTGATATCACTTTGCTATCGCATCGCCGGGGCGGTCCCGGCGACCCGAGCACAGGAGCCGCCATGCCCGAGAGCACCGTCCCCGTCCAGGAGTCCGTCGGCGGCGAGCCCACCGGACGCCCCGTCGGCCACGACGGCACCCGCGTCGAGGTCGCGGAGCGCCCGGCCTGGTCGGTGGGCGCCGGCGGCACCGCCCTCGGCGTGGTCCTGGCCCTCCTGGTGCTGGCCGTCGGCGTCCTCGGCGCCGTCTCGGACGACGCCCCCGTCATGGTGTGGCTCTTGGGGCTCGGGCTGCTGATCGCGCTCGCCGTGCTCACCGGCATCTCGGTGATCAGCCCGGGCGAGACGCTGGTCGTGCAGCTCTTCGGCCGCTACCTCGGCACGGTCCGCCGCACCGGCCTGGTCATGACCGTGCCGCTCAGCACGAAGCGCCGGGTGTCGGTGCGCGTGCGCAACTTCGAGACCAGCGAGCTCAAGGTCAACGACGCCGACGGCAACCCCATCAACATCGCCGCGATCGTCGTCTGGCAGGTGGCCGACACCGCCCGGGCGAGCTTCGCCGTCGAGGACTACGACGACTTCGTCTCCGTGCAGGCCGAGTCCGCGCTGCGCCACGTCGCCATGTCCCACCCCTACGACGGCGGGGACGACGTCGAGTCGCTGCGCGGCGCGACGGAGCTCGTGTCCGGGGAGATCGCCACCGAGGTCGCCGCCCGCGTCGCCGTCGCCGGCGTCGAGGTCGTCGAGGCGCGCATCTCGAACCTCGCCTACGCCCCCGAGATCGCCCAGGCCATGCTGCAGCGGCAGCAGGCCGGCGCGATCATCGCCGCCCGCTCGCGCATCGTCGAGGGCGCCGTGTCGATGGTGGAGGACGCGCTGAACCGCCTCGAGTCGGAGGGCGTCGTCACGCTCGACGACGAGCGCCGCGCCACGATGGTGTCCAACCTGCTGGTCGTGCTGTGCGGCGAGAGCCGCGCCACCCCCGTCGTCAACGCGGGATCGCTGTACCAGTGACGCCCGCTCCCGGCGAGCAGGGGCCCGAGCCCGGGGACGACGACGCCTCGTCCCCGGGCTCCGGGCGTGCCGCCCGCCCCCCGCGCAAGCAGGTGCTCCTGCGCCTCGACCCGGCGATCCACGACGCCGTCGCCCGCTGGGCCGCGGACGACCTGCGCAGCGTCAACGCCCAGATCGACCTGCTGCTGCGCCGGGCGCTCAAGGACGCCGGACGGCTGCCGCGGGACGCCGCCCCGAGCCGGCGTCCCGGCCGCCCGCCGTCCTCCTGATCGTCGTGGGCGATCAGGGGCGGGTGCTATAACCGGACGGTGGCCGACCCGCAGACCGCCGTCCCGCCCGGCACGCTCCCCTCCCCCGTCGCGCCCGCCACGACGCCCGGCGCCCGACGTCGCACCACCGCCGAGATCTGGATCGTGCTGGGCCTCAGCCTGGGCCAGAGCGGCGTGTACGCCCTGGTCAACATCGCCGCGCGGCTCACCGCGGACACCCCGCTGGCGGAGCAGTCCGCGACCCTCAACGCCAGCCAGTCCGACCGGTCGCTGCTCGACCTCACCTACCAGCTGCTCGGAATCTTCTTCGCGCTCGTCCCGGTCGCGCTGGCGCTGTACCTGCTCAGCGGGCGGGCGGGCACCACGTGGCGGGGCACGCGGCGTCGGATCGGCCTCGACTGGGGCCTCGAGGACGCGCGGCCGGGCCGCGACGTCGCGTGGGGGTTCGCGCTGGCGGCCGCCATCGGCATCCCGGGGCTCGCGTTCTACGCCCTCGGCCGCGTGCTCGGCATCACGGTCCAGGTGCAGGCCAGCGCCCTGAACGAGCACTGGTGGACGGTGCCGGTGCTGATCGTCGCCGCCCTGCAGAACGGGCTGCTCGAGGAGGTCGTGGCCGTCGCCTACCTGCACGAGCGCACGCGCGACCTCGGCTGGTCGCGCCTGTGGTTCGTCGTGTGGAGCTCGCTGCTGCGCGGCTCCTACCACCTGTACCAGGGCATCGGGCCGTTCTTCGGCAACGTCGTGATGGGCGTCGTCTTCTCGTGGTTCTACACCAGCCGGTGGGGCCGGCAGCGGGTCGTGCCCCTCGTCGTCGCGCACACCCTGCTCGACGTCGTCGCCTTCGTCGGCTACGCGCTCCTGCCCCAGGAGTGGAAGGACGCGCTCGGCCTCTGACCCGCCGAGGTAGTTCCTCTCCCGCCGAGGTAGTTCGCGGGACACAGGCCCAGAACTACCTCGCGGAGTCTCGAACTACCTCGGCGGGAGAGGTACTACCTCGGCGCGCGCAGGGCGTGCAGCCCCTCCCGGTGGGCGGCCTGCGCCTCCGGGTCGGGCAGCGGCAGCGAGGCCAGCAGCTGCTTGGTGTAGTCCTCGCGCGGGGCGCCCAGCACCTGCTCGCCCGTGCCCTCCTCGACCAGGTGCCCGCGGTAGAGCACCGCGATGCGGTCGGCGAGGAGGTCCACGACGGCCAGGTCGTGCGAGACGAACAGGCAGGCGAAGCCCAGCTCCTTCTGCAGCTCGGCGAAGAGCTCCAGCACGCGGGCCTGCACCGACACGTCGAGGGCCGACGTCGGCTCGTCGGCGATCAGCAGCTCCGGGTCGAGCGCCAGGCCGCGCGCCAGCGACGCGCGCTGCCGCTGCCCGCCGGACAGCTCGTGCGGGAAGCGGTCGCCGTAGCTGCGCGGCAGCTGGACCGCCTCGAGCAGCTCGTCGACGCGTCCCCGCGCGGCCTCCGGGTTCCGCGCCCGGCCGTGCACGACCAGCGGCTCGGCCACGCACTCGGCGATGGTGAGCAGCGGGTTGAACGACGTGGCCGGGTCCTGGAACACGAACCCCAGCCGGGGGCGCATCGCCTTGAGGTCGCGCCCCTTGGCGCCGCGCATCTCGGTGCCGAGCACGCGCAACGACCCGCCGCTGACGGGCGTCAGGCCGGCGATGGCGCGGGCGATCGTCGTCTTGCCCGAGCCCGACTCCCCCACCAGGCCCAGCACCTCGCCGGGGCGGATCGCGAGGTCCACGCCGTCCACCGCGGTGAACGCCGGCTGCCGGAACCGGCCCGGGTACGTGATGGTCAGCCCCTCGGCCCGCACCACTGGCTCGGACCCCGCCCACCCGTCGGGCCGCGTGGCCGCCCGCTCGACGGCGCGGGCGGTGCCCTCCCCGACGCGCGGCACGGCCTTGAGCAGCGCCTTCGTGTAGTCGGCCTGCGGGTCGGCGAACAGGTCGCGCACCGGCGCCTGCTCCACGACCTTGCCCTGGTACATCACGGCCACGCGGTCGGCCAGGTCGGCCACCACGCCCATGTTGTGCGTGATGAGCACGATGGCGGTACCCGTCTCGTCGCGCAGGTGGCGCAGCAGGTCGAGGATCTCGGCCTGCACGGTGACGTCGAGCGCCGTCGTCGGCTCGTCCGCGACGATGAGGCTGGGCCCGAGCACCAGTGCCATCGCGATGACGATGCGCTGCTTCTGCCCGCCCGAGAACTGGTGCGGGTAGTGGTCCACGCGGTGCTCGGGGTCGGGGATGCCGACCGTGCCGAGCACCTCGATCGCCCGGCGCCGCGCCTCCTTCTTCGACACGTCTCCGTGCGCCCGGATGCCCTCGGCGATCTGCCACCCCACCGTGTAGACGGGGTTGAGCACGCTGGACGGCTCCTGGAACACCATCGCCACGTCGCGGCCGCGCACCTGGCGCAGCTTCGCCGCCGACACGTTCACGACGTCCGTCGTCGCGCCGTCGCGCCCCGTGAGGACGACGGCGCCGCTCGTCGTGGCCGTCTCCGGCAGCAGGCCGAGGATGGTCTTGGCCGTGACCGTCTTGCCCGAGCCGGACTCGCCGACGACGGCGAGCACCTCGCCGGGCCGGACGTCGAGGCTCACGCCGTCGACGGCCCGCACCGGGCCGGCGTCCGTGGCGAACGAGACCGCGAGGTCCCTGATCGACGCGACGGCGCCGTGCGGCGCGACGACGTCGTTCGATGCGGCGGCACTCATGCGTCGCCTCCCTTCGGGTTCTCGCGGGGCTCCGCGGACGCGGGGTTCTGCGGGTCCGTGGCCTCCGCCTCGACCGACGTCTGCGCGACCGCGCCGGCCACCTGACCCGACCGGGCACGCGAGCGCAGGCGCGGGTCCGCGAGGTCGTTGAGCGACTCGCCCATGAGCGTCATCCCCATCGCCGCGAGGACGATGGCGAGGCCAGGGAACAACGCGGTCCACCAGATGCCGGAGGTGACGTCGGCGAGCGAGCGCTGCAGGTCGTACCCCCACTCCGCCGCCGCGGTCGGCTCGATGCCGAAGCCGAGGAAGCCGAGACCCGCGAGGGTGAGGATCGCCTCCGAGGCGTTGAGCGTGACGATGAGCGGCAGGGTGCGCGTCGAGTTGCGCAGCACGTGGCGGGTCATGATGCGCCAGTGCCCCGTGCCGAGCACGCGCGCCGAGTCGACGAACGCCTCCGCCTTGATGCGCACCACCTCGGCGCGCACCACCCGGAAGTACTGCGGCACGAACACCACCGTGATCGACAGCGCGGCGGCGAGGATGCCGCCCCACATGCTCGACTGCCCGCCGGAGATGACGATCGCGAGCAGGATCGCGAGCAGCAGCGACGGGAACGCGTAGATCGCGTCCGCGATCACCACGAGCACCCGGTCGAGCCAGCCGCCGAAGTACCCGGACACCAGGCCGAGCAGCACGCCGACGACGATCGACGACAGCACGGCCACGATCACCACCAGCAGCGCCGTGCGCGCCCCCCACACCACGCGGGACAGCACGTCGTAGCCGCCCACCGTGGTGCCGAACCAGTGCTCGGCGCTCGGCGGCATCTGGGCGCCGAACGCGCCGTCGAGGTCGCGCAGCTGCGACCAGCCGTACGGCGCCAGCAGCGGCGCGAACACCGCGACCAGCACGAACAGGGCCGTCAGGACGAGGCCCGCGACCAGCATGCCGCGCTGCAGCCCGACGCTCTGGCGCACCTGGTGCACCACGGGCAGCTTCTTGAACCAGGCGCCCCGGCCGCCCACGTGCTCGGGGGCCGTGCCGGCGATGCCGACGCTCGTGATCTCTCCGCTGGCCATCAGTACCTCACCCTCGGGTCGATCAGGGCGGCGAGGACGTCCACGAGGAAGTTCGTCACCGCCACGACCACGGCCATCAGCACGACGATCCCCTGCACGGCGACGAAGTCGCGCGCCTGCAGGTACTCGGACAGCTGGAAGCCCAGGCCGCGCCACTCGAACGTCGTCTCGGTGAGCACGGCGCCCACCAGCAGCATCGCGACCTGCATGCCCGCCACGGTGATGATGGGGATGAGCGCCGGGCGCCACGCGTGCTTGCGCACGAGACGGCTCTCCTTGACGCCGCGCGAGCGGGCGGCGTCGATGTACCCGGTGCCCAGCGTGCCGATCATGTTGGTGCGCACGAGCCGCAGGAACACGCCGGCCGTGAGCAGGCCGAGGGCGACGGCGGGCAGCACGGCGTGCGAGAGCACGTCGAGCACGACCTCGGGGTCGCCGGTCTTGAACGCGTCGACCAGCATGAAGCCGGAGTCGGCCCCGGCGAGCTGCATCGCGATCTCCCCGTCCGTGGACACGCGCCCCGCCACCGGGAACCAGCCCAGCCAGACGGAGAACACGAGCTTGAGGATGAGGCCGGCGAAGAACACCGGCGTCGCGTACGCGAGGATCGCGAGGATGCGCAGCACCGCGTCCGGCAGGCGGTCGCGGAAGTAACCGCTGACCATGCCGAACGGCACACCCAGCACGAGGGCCACGAGGACCGCGTAGAAGGCGAGCTCCAGGGTCGCGGTGCCGTACGTGGTGAGGACCTCGGTGACCGGCCGGTTGTCGCTGATCGTGGTGCCGAAGTCGCCGGAGAAGATGCCGGTGAGGTACTCCCAGTACTGCACCACGATGGGCCGGTCGTACCCGGCCGCATGGATCAGCTCGGCGAGCTGGTCGGGCGGCAGCTTGCCGCCCAGCGCGGCGGTGATGGGGTCACCGGTCGCGCGCATGAGCACGAAGACCGTGGTGACCAGGATGAACACGGTGGGGATGATGAGCAGGAAGCGCACCAGGATGTAGCGTCCCAGTGCGCTTCCTGCCGTACTACGTGAGGCCACGGGAAGAGCTCAGTCCGTCTCTCAGCCCTTGGCCAGCGCGGCGTAGCGGAACTTGAACGACGCGTCGAGCGTGTCCTCCGTGCCCGTGACGTCGGCACCCGTGACCGCGACCTGCGCGCCCTGCAGGTACGGGACGGTCGACAGGTCCTTGGCCTCGGCCTCCTGGATCTGGCCCAGCAGCTCGGTGCGCTTCGCCTCGTCGGCCGTGACGGCCTGCTCGAGGATCATGTCCTCCACGTCCTGGTTCACGTAGTGGTTGCCCAGGAAGTTCTCCTTGAGGAAGAACGGCGTGAGGTAGTTGTCGGCGTCCGAGTAGTCCGGGAACCAGCCGAGCTGGTACGCCGGGTAGACGTCGGCCGTGCGGTCCTTGGAGTACTGCACCCACTCGGTGGTCTGCAGGTTGACCTTGAACAGGCCGCTCTCCTCGAGCTGGTCCTTGATGAGCGCGTACTCGTCGCCCGACGACGGGCCGTAGTGGTCGTTCGAGTACTGCAGGTTCAGCTCGACCGGCGTGGTGACGCCCGCGTCCGCGAGCGTCTTCTTCGCCTTGTCCGCGTCGGGGCCGCCCTGGCCGTCGCCGTACATCTCCTTGAGCGGCTCCGTGGCGCCGGTCAGGCCCTCGGGCACGAAGGAGTACAGCGGCGTGTAGGTGCCCTTGTAGACCTGGTCGGCCAGCGCCTGCCGGTCGATGAGGTCGGCCACCGCCTGGCGCACCGCCGTGGCCTTCTTCGGGTCGGCGTCGGGCTGCTTCTCGCCGTACGGCTGGGTGTTGAAGTTGAACGTGATGTACCGGATCTCGCCGCCGGGACCGTCCACGACCTTGACCGCGTCGTCGCCGCGCAGGTCCTCGATGTCCGTGGGCGACAGCGAGCGGAACGCGACGTCCACCGAGCCGTCCTGCACCTCGAGCTTGAGGTTGGACGCGTCCGTGAAGTACTTGGCGGCGATCTTCGGCGTCTTGGCCGCGCCCAGGATGCCCTCGTAGCCGTCGTACGCCTCGTAGCTGATGAGCTCGTTGGCCTTGTAGCTCGTGATCGAGTACTGGCCGGCGAACGCCTTGCCGTCGACGATCTCCTGGTCCGGCGTCACGGCGTCGGGCGAGAAGACGTCCTCGTCGACGATCGGGCCGACGGGCGAGGACAGGATCTGCGGGAAGATCTGGTCGTTCTCGCTCTTGAGCTTGAAGACGACGGTCGTGTCGTCGGGCGTCTCGACCGAGTCGAGGTTGTACAGCAGCGACGACGGGCCGTTCTCGTCTGCGATCTTGAGCTGGCGGTCGAAGGTGAACTTCACGTCGGACGAGGTGAGGTCGTTGCCGTTGGCCCACTTCAGGCCCGGCTTGAGCTTCACCGTGTACTCCGTGGGCGCCGTGAACTCCGCCGACTCCGCGATGTCCGGCTCCACGTCCGGGCTGCCGTACGGCGTGTTCAGCAGGAACGGGTAGATCTGGTTCATCACCGCGAACGACCCGTTGTCGTACGACCCGGCCGGGTCGAGCGACGTGATCTTGTCCGTGGTCCCGATGACCATCGACTCGGCGCCGCCTCCGCCGTCGCCGCTCCCGCCGTCGCCGGAGCCGCCGCCGCACGCGGTCAGCACCAGCACGAGGGCTGCTGTCCCTGCGGCGCCTGCGAGCAGCCGTCGCGAGCCTCTGATGGCACTCATGGTCGTGGTCCCCTTCGTCCAGGCCGGCCGCGGCGGGTGGCCGCGGACTCGTCACGATGCGGGCGTTTCTAGCACACCGTCGTGTCGCCCCCGTCACGGGTGTGGGTCACACCCGGACGCGGGTTCGCATCGTGGTCCGGGAACCTACCACCGCTCTCCACCTCGTGTCACAGGCCGTGAGGCCCGGTAACACCTAGACTTTCCGGCATGTCCGGAGCGAGCACCGCGGGTCCTGCCGGGGATCCGTCGCACCGGAACCCCGCGGGGGACGCCGCCCCGCCGACCGGTCCGCTGCAGGCGCTGCTCGGCGGTGACACCTCCGACCAGGGCACGCCGACCGACCTGGTGCGCGTGGTCGACACCCCCGAGGCCCGCGTGCGGCACCCGTCCGACATGCTCGGCATGGTGGTCAGCGCGCTGGGCGTGGCCCTCGTGCTGGTGCTGTCGGTGGTCGCGCACGCCACCACCGAGGGCGTCACCCAGGACGTGCGGACCTTCAGCTCCCTGCTGGCGCGCATCCTGTTCGTCCCGGTCGCCCTCCTCGAGGGCCTCATCACCCTGTTCGTCCCGGCGGCCGTGCTGGTCGAGCTGGGCTGGCGCCGGCTGGGCCGGCAGGTGGTGGAGTCCATCTGCGCCGCCGCCCTGGGCCTCGTGCTCGGCGTCGTCACGGCACTCACCATCTCCCGGTTCGGCAGCGACGAGCTGGTGCGCGGGCTGTCCGTGTTCACCGACGGCGCGTGGCAGCTCACCATCCCCGGGTACGTGGCCGCGATCGCGGGCCTGCTCACCACGGCCGGGCCGCGCACCCGCCGCCGCACGGTGCGCTGGTCGTGGAACGTGCTGTACCTGGCCCTGTTCATCGTGCTCATCACGGGCCAGGTGTCGCTGCCGGGCGTGCTCGTCGCCCTGCTGCTCGGCCGCCTCGCCGGCCAGGCGGTGCAGTACGTGTCGGGCGTGCGCAGCGAGCGCGCCTACGGCGCCGACCTCGTGGCGGCGGTGCGCCGCGCCGGCTTCCACCCGACGGCGCTGGTGCGGGTGCGCGACGTCTCCGCCGTCGTCGACGACGAGGCGGACGCCGACCGCCCGACCGCCGTGCCCGAGGACCCGGTGGCGTCCTACGACGCGGACGGCGACGAGGTCGACGAGGTCACGGACGACGAGGTGACCCTGCCGCAGGACCCCACGACGGCGGACGCGGCGGCCGTGGCCCTCACTCGCTCCGGCGACAACCGGGTCTACGCGCTGTTCACGGGCGACGGCGAGCCGCGCCGCGACGTCGTCGTGCTCGACGGCGACCGCCAGGTGCTGACCACGGTGCAGCGGTTGTGGCGCGCCCTGCGGCTGCGCGGCCTGGAGGGCCGCGCGGCGATCTCGCTGCGCGCCGCGGCCGAGCGCACGGCCCTGCTCGCGTACGCGGCCCAGGCCGCCGGCGTGCGCACCCCGCGGCTGGAGGGCATCGGCGTCGCGGACGACTCCGTGGTGCTGGTGCAGGAGCACGCGCGCGGCGCCGTCTCGCTGCGCGACCTCGAGCCCGACGACCTCGACGGGCCGCGCGGCGACGCGGTGCTCGCCCAGGCGTGGGTGCAGCTGCGGCGGGCGCACGACGCCGGGCTGACCCACCACGCCCTGACGCCCGACGTCGTGCTGGTGCACCGCGACCTCTCCGGCGCGCCCCACGTGTGGCTCACCGGGTGGGAGCAGGGCGAGATCGCGTCGGGCACCCTGTCGCGGCGGCTGGATCTCACGCAGATGCTCGCGCTGCTGGCGCTGAAGGTCGGCGCGCGCCGTGCGCTCGCGTCCGCGGTGCGGGCCCTGCCCGACGAGGACATCGCCGCCATCGGCCCGCTGCTGCAGTCCATCGCACTGCCGAGCCCGACGCGCGAGGAGGTGCGGCGCACGAAGGGCCTGCTGGACGAGCTGCGCGAGGCGCTCGTCGAGCGCCTGCCGCAGGCGGACGTGCAGCCGCAGAACATCACGCGCTTCGGCGCGCGCACGGTCATCATGCTGACGCTGACGATCGTCGCCGTCACGGTGATCGTCACGACGCTGAACTTCGAGGAGATCGCCTCCGCGATCACCGAGGCCAACCCGTGGTGGGTCGCCGCGTCGTTCCTGCTCGGGGCCGTGACCTGGTTCGGCGCGGCGCTGACGTTCAGCGCGTTCTCCCCGGAGCGGCTGCCCCTGTGGCGCGCCACGCTCACGCAGATGGCCGGGTCGTTCGTCGCGCTCGCCGCCCCGGCCGGCATCGGGCCGGCGGCGCTCAACCTGCGCATGCTCACCCGTCGCGGGGTGTCCACGCCGATGGCGGTCGCGACCGTCGCGCTGGTGCAGCTGTCGCAGTTCGTCGTCACGGTGCTGCTGCTCGTGGTGCTGTCGGTGTCCACCGGCTCCGGCGGCCTCATCGACCTGCCGTCGACCACGGTGCTCATCGCGATCGCCGGCGTCGGCGTCGCCGTCGTCGCCACGCTGCTGGTGCCGTCCGTCCGCCGGTGGGCGTGGGAGAAGGCGCGCCCGACGCTGGAGCAGGTGTGGCCGCGGCTGTCGCAGATGCTGGGCCAGCCCACCCGCCTCGCACTGGGCCTCGGCGGCAACGTCATCATGACGCTGGGCTACGTGCTGGCGTTCGACTTCGCCCTGGCCGCGTTCGGGCAGTCGCTCAACCTCATCGATGTCGCGGTGATCTACCTGGTCGGCAACTCCGTCGGCGCCATGGTGCCCACGCCCGGCGGCCTGGGCGGCGTCGAGGGCGCGCTCATCGCCGGCCTCACCGCCGCCGGCATCCCGGCGTCGCTCGCCGTCACCGTGACCATGCTCTACCGCGTGGTCACCTACTGGGCCCGCGTGCCGATCGGCTGGGTGGCGATGAAGCGCCTCGAGAAGACGGGCGACCTCTGATCGACCTCTGAGAGACCTCAGCCACGCCGCGCGGTCAAGACAGTTGTCTCATACCGTGGCTCCCGTGAATCGTGCCAGGGGGATGTTCAGTGCGCTCGCGGCGCTCTCGATCGCCGCGCTCTCCGCCGTCGTGGCGCCCACGGCGGCCACCGCGGCGACGACCGCCGGCTGGGCGGGGTGGGAACCGCTCGCCGGCTCCGCCGGCGACTGGTCGACGACGATGCAGCTGCCCGCGGGCGGCTTCCCCGCGGCGTCCATGACGTCGGACTCCCGGGGCGGCGTCGGCGTGATCTCCGGGGCCTCGACCTGGCTGGCGGACTCGACGCCGCCCGGCGAGGTGTTCGGCTCCAGCCGCGGCGAGCCGTACGTCAACCTGCGGCCGCAGGCCGACCGGGCGACGGCGCCGTCCACCACGACCTACACCTTCGAGCGGCCGACCCCGGCCGGCGGCTGGGCGTTCGTGCTCGGCGACATCGACGCGGACAGCGCCACGGTCCGCGCGCTCGGAGAAGACGGGCAGCCTCTCACGACCGACGAGCTGGGCTGGCAGGGCGGGTTCAACTACTGCCAGGGCGCGGGCACACCGTCGTGCACCGACACCGAGGTGCCCACCTGGGACCCGGCCACGGCCACCCTCGTGGGCAACCCGACGGCCACCGACACCAACGGCGCCAGCGGCTGGTTCCGTCCGACCGTGCCGGTCACGAGCCTGACGATCGAGTTCACCTGGCGCTCGGGCTTCCCCGTGTACCAGACGTGGTTCGCGTCGCTCGCGCGCGACGTCACCGGGACCGTGACGCTCGACGACGGCAGCCCGCTCGAGGGCTCCACGCTCACACTCTTCGGCCCCGACGGCACGGAGCTCGCCACCACCACCTCCGGCGCGGACGGCACCTACGCGTTCGAGGGGTACACCGCCGCGCCGGGCTACCGGGTGGAGCTGACCGAGCTGCCCGGGCCGTCCGACGACCACCCGTTCGGCCTCGTCGCGGTGGGCTCCTCCGTCGTGGACGACGTCGACCTCAGCGAGACCGACGGCGTCGCCGACTTCCAGGCCCGCGACATCGAGCCCGTCGCCGTCAGCGGCACCGTGCTCGACGACGACGGCAACCCCGTGCCCGGCGCCACCGTGACGCTCACGCCGGTGGGCGGCGGCGACCCGCTGACCGCGGTCACGAACTCCCGCGGCGAGTACCTCGTGGACAGCGTCGCCTGGGACGTGGCGAACGACCAGCCGCAGGAGTACGAGTTCGCCCTGACCGACCTGCCGGAGGGGTACACCGTCACCGGGACCCCGCCGAACCTCACCGTCGCCGTCGGGCAGGAGGAGGCCAGCACCGGCAACGACTTCACCGTCCAGGGCCCGGCCACCGTGTCGGGCACCGTGACGGCAGGCGGGGACCCGGTCGCGGGTGTCGTGGTGACGCTCGGCGACCGCAGCACCACCACCGCGGCGGACGGCACCTACTCCTTCGAGGGCGTGCTGGCCGGCGCCCACACCGTCGGCGTCGAGGCGCCCGACGGGTACACCGTGGACGGCCCGGCCACCCAGCAGGTCACCGTCGGGACCGACGACGTCACCGGCGTCGACTTCGCCCTCGCGGCCGAGGGGGCGATCGGCGGCACGGTGACCGACGGCGCCGGCAACCCCGTCCCCGGCGCGACCGTCACCGTCGAGGGCCCGGGTGGCCCGTTCGAGCTCACCACCGACGACGAGGGCGTGTACTTCGTCGGCGAGCTCGCGACCGGCGACTACACCATCACGCTGACCGTGCCCGACGGCTACACGGCCGACCTGACCGAGCGGGACGTCACCGTCACGCCCGCCGGGGAGAGCTTCCTGGCCGAGGACTTCGCCGTCGTCGCGGAGGTCGTGGAGCCGCCGGCCCAGCCGGTGAGCGGCACCGTGACCGACACCGACGGCGAGCCCGTGGCGGGCGCCGAGGTGACCGTCACCGACCCGGAGGGCGAGGAGGCCGCGACCGTCACCACCGACGACGACGGCGCGTGGACCGCCGACCTGCCCGACGGCGAGTACGTCGCCACGATCACGCCGCCGGACGGCTACGTCGTCGAGGGGGAGGCGTCGCTGCCGTTCGAGGTGGCCGGCGGCGAGGTGAGCGGCCTCGACTTCGTGCTCGCGGTGCAGGAGGTCACGCCGAGCCCGAGCCCGGACCCCACCGCGGGCCCGACCACGCCGGGCGGGCCGGGCGCCGGAACCGGCACGGCCGGCGGAGGCTCCCCGACCGCGGGCGGCACGGGCAGCCTCCCGGTGACCGGTGCCGAGGTCGGCGCGGCCGCCCTGGGTGCGCTGCTCCTGGTCACGGCCGGCGGGCTGCTGCTGCGGGCGGCGCGCCGCCGGGGAGCGGACGTGGCCGAGAGCTGACGCCGGTCCGGGGGGACGGCGTCACCGCTCACCGCCTGGCGCCGCGGCCCACCGCGCCGCCAGGTGGTGGGCACCTCCTCACGCAGCGCCGACGGCGAGCCGTCGGCGTGAAGGCGTTTCCCCGCGCCTCCAGGACGTCGCTAGGCTCCGAGGATGCCCCGCGACGACCTCCGGGCCGTTCTCGACCCGTCGCCCCCACAGCTCGCGCTCATGGCCGCGACCGAGCGGCTCGTCGCGCGCAGCGGGCTCGAGGGCGCGAGCTCGCGGGCGATCGTCCGCGAGGCCGGCCAGCGGAACAACTCCGCCGTGACCTACCACTTCGGGACGCGGCAGAGGATGCTCGACGCGCTCTACCACTGGCGCAGCAAGCCGATCAACGAGCACCGGCGCCGGATGGTCGACGCGCTGCTCGCCGACGGGCAGGACCGTGACCCGGAGGCCCTGGTCCGGGCCTACGTGATCCCGCTCGTCACCGCGGTCGAAGGCCTCCGCCCCAGCGCCTGGGCCCGGTACACGGCCGCCGTCCTGCAGCACCGGCCGCTGGTCTTCATGGACTGGGTGCGGCGCGACGCGAAGCGGTACGAGGGCATCGACGTCCCGGTCGTGGGCACCATCGACCTGCTGGACCTCATGCGGACGGTGGCGTGCGACGGCGTCGAGCCGCTCGCCGGGCTGCGTGTCGCCACGGTCTCCCGCGCCGTGGTCGCCGCCGTCGCCGCCTGGGAGGCGGACGACGAGCGCGGCGACCCGGACCTCCCGCCGCTGGAGGTGCTGACCGAGCAGCTGGTGCGCGCCGCGACGGGGATGCTCACCGCCTGACGCGGCGTCCCGTCCGATAAGACGTCTATCTCATGCGGTCCGGCGGGCTGGTGGTTAGCCTCGCGTAGACCGGAGCGCGGACCGAGCGCGGGCCCTGTGGACGACGCCGCGGACGACGCCCCGGGGGACGACCTCGCGGGGGGCGGGGTCGCGACGTCTCTTGCGAGGTCCCGTGTCGGCAGAGCGCAGGCGCAACCCGACGACGCGTCGCCCTGACAGGGCCCGTCGTCCCCTCGGCGTGACGACGGGGAGAGTCCGCCCGGGCCTCCGCCGCAGGGTCGCACAGTCCGTGGCCCTGGCGGTCTGCCTGGTCGGGCTCGCGCCGCTGCCCGCGCCGACGGGCACGACGGCGAAGGCCGCCGAGGCCATCTGCGCGCCGACCGAGGCCGAGAACACCTGCCTCGAGTTCACCTACTCCGGTCCGCAGGACGCCTCGTTCGTGGTCCCCCAGGGCGTCACGACCGTCCGGGTCGACCTCAGCGGGGCCAACGGCGGTCGGTACACCGGATCCGCCTACGGGCGGGGCGGGCGCACGGAAGGGACGCTGACGGTGACGCCTGGCGACACCTACTCCGTGCGGGTGGGTCAGCAGGGCGCCGGCACGTCCGCCGGGACCACCTACGGCGGCGGGGGCGCCGGCGGTGGGTGCGGCGGCGGCTTCTGCGGCAGCAGCGGCGGCGGCGGGTCGTTCCTCTACGCGGGCGGCCCGACGGGGCCCGCGCGGGACACCGTCGTCGCGGTGGCCGGTGGAGGCGGAGGCGGCAGAGGCGGCGCCCAGGGCGGCGGGATGGGCGGCGGCGAGACGAGCGAGACCGGTGGGTACCTGGGCGCGCCCTCCGCGGGCGCCGGGTCGGCGACGCAGACCGCGCCGGGCAGCGCGGGGAGCGGCCCCTCCGGCTACGTGTCGGGCACCGCGGGGCAGGGGTTCCGGGGCGGCGACGGCGGCTCGAGCTTCAACGGCGGCGGCGGGGGCGGCGGCGGCTGGTACGGCGGCGGTGGTGGCGCGGGCGGCCCCTCCGACCCCAACCCGGTCAACGACAACATGGGCGGCGACGGGTCCGGCGGGTCGGGGTACGTCGGGGGCCTGGACGCCGGCGCGACCACCACCCGGGGTGCCACGGTCGGCCCCGGCGACGGACTGGTGCGCGTCTACTACGACCTGCCGGCGGCCGTGATCGAGGTGCCGGACGACGGGGCGCGCTCCACCGACGCCACCCCCGCGATCTCCGGCACGGCAGGCCCGGGCAACGTCGTCACCGTGACCGACGGGCCGGGCGGCGCGACGGTCTGCACCACGACCGCCGCGACCGACGGGACGTGGGCGTGCACCGCGACCGCGCTGGCGGACGGCGGCCACGAGCTCGTCGCGACCCAGACGAACGCCGCGGGCGACCCGTTCCCCGCGAGCGAGGCCGTCACCTACACGGTCGACACGACACCCCCGGCGACGCCCCGGATCACCGGGCCCGCGACCACCACGGACACCGGGACGGCGGTCACGGGCCGTGGCGAGGCAGGCAGCAGCGTCATCGTCCGCGCAGCGTCGGGCGACGTCGTGTGCGGGCCGCTGACCGTGCCGTCCGGGGGGACCTGGAGCTGCACGCCGGACCCGGAGCTCTCGTTGGGCGAGAACCCGCTGGTGCCGTCCGCCGCCGACGACCTGGGCAACACGGTGACGGGCCCGGAGTACGTCGTGACGGTCGAGGAGCCGCCGACACCGACGCCGACGCCCACGCCGACCGCGACGCCCACGCCCCGCCCCACGCCGACGCCGGCCCCCTCGCCCGGTCCCGCGGCGCCCAGGCCGCCCCGCGCCGCGCCGCCGGCGGCGCAGCAGGACGCGCCGCCCGCGTCACCCGCGCCGTCGACCCCGCCGGCCGACGTTCCCGACGGGCAGGACGGGCAGGACGGGCAGGACCGGCAGGACGAGGAGTCCGACGACGAGCCCGACGAGCCGCCGCCGGCCCCGGCGGCCGAGGGTCCCGCGCCGCCGGCCGCGGCCGAGCGCCCGATCTCGTTCGACGTGCAGATGCGCGCCGGAGAGATCCGCCGCGGAGAGGTGGGCCGCTTCGACGCCACGCTCGGCCCGAACCCCACGGGCGAGACGGTCACCCTCACCCTGTCCGGGCAGGTGAACAAGGGCTTCGTCTACCGGAGCGTCCGGGTGGAGCCGGAGGCACCCTGCGTCGTCGCACGGTCCACGTTCTCCTGCACGATCGTGCTGGAGCCCGGGGAGTCGGCCCAGGTGACTGTCCGCCTGCTCGCCGACGCGCTCACGGCTCCCGCCCTCGCGCGGCAGCAGCTCGCGGTGGCCGTCGGAGACGGCACCGGGGCCGGCGGCGGCGGGGGCGCTTCGGCAGCGGCCGCGGCCCTCGCCAACAGCACCACCGTCGTGACCGCCGTCGCCGACGACGAGCCCACCGACACGCAGGCCCTCGCGGCCGCGATCACCGACCAGCCCGGCAGCTTCCTGGTGCTGCTCACGCTCCTGCTGTACGCCCTCGCCGCCACCGTCGCCCAGCGACCCGGCCGATCCACGGAGGAACCATGACCCATCAGGTCGAGGAGATGCTGGCCGAGGAGACCCGGCCCGCACCGCCCCGCAAGCGTCGTAACCCCGCCCCGCGCATCCTCGCCGTCGTGGTGGCGCTGCTGCTCGCGTACTACCTCGTGATCGCCCTGTCGGGCACGCTGAACAGCTCGACCACCGTGGCGGTCACCGGCCAGCAGGAGGTCACGGGCGAGGACTACCTGACGCTGCAGATGAAGACGCAGGACGTCAGCCTCACGAACCGGTACGTCGAGGCCACCGTGCTGCCGATCCCGCACGGCGAGTACGTGGGCGAGCGGGCCGGCGAGATGTCGCAGAACCTGCGCATCGAGATCGTGTCCGCCGGGCAGACCACGTCGGTGGTCACGTACCCCGGGGAGTCGATCGTCGACCCGACGACGGTCACGCTCGCCCTCGACCGTGGCGACACGTTCTACCCGTGGGACCGGCCCTTCTCGAACTTCCAGGTGAGCGTGCGGAACGACGAGACCGGGGCGGACGTGCCGTTCGAGCTGACCATCGAGAACTCCGCGCGCCCCTGGGTGCTCACCGCGACCGTGGGCGAGCCGACGACGCAGGACGGCGTCTCCGTCCTGCCGGTCACGCTCGACGGCAACCGGGACGCCCTCAGCGTCACGCTGGTCGTCTTCTACCTCCTGGCGATCCTGCTCACCACGCTCATGGCCGTCGTCACCATCGGCAGCGCCATCCTCAAGAAGAAGCTCGAGTTCGCCAACGTCATCTGGTTGTCGGCCACCATGCTGTCGTTCCCGGCCCTGCGCTCCGCGATGCCCGGGGCACCGCCGATCGGGACCGCGCTCGACTTCGTCGTCCTGTTCCCGTGCATCTGCATCGTCGCGGCCATGCTCGTGTGGACCGGGGCGCACCTGCTGTGGCGCGAGTCCAAGGTGCTGCGGTCCCGCGAGCTGGGGGACGACGAGGAGGAGGACGAGTAGTCCCGCGACGAGCCGGCGAGCCGTCACCTGGTCGCCCGTGTCTCGGACACGTCCCACCGCGGGGAGGGCGCGGTCGACTCGTCGGGGACGACGTGCGTCCACGTGCTGTCGTCGGCGCGCATACCGCGCGTATCACCGCGGGGCGCCGCGGCGCCTGCGGTGCCTCGCCTCGCGTGGCATCCTCCTCGAGGACCCGCCGGACCTGCCGGTCGTGGTCCCCAGGAGGAGCGATGACGACGGTGGACCTGCCGACGCCCGCGTGCGGCCACGACACGTCCGGGCAGGGCCCGTCCTCGGCGTCGGCCGCCGCGGAGGAGCTCGACCGCGTGCTCGCCGGGCTGCAGTGGCGGTTCGTGGCCCGGTCCCGGCACGCGCTGGCTGCCGGCGGGTGGGCCGAGCACACGTCCGGCGACGCGGCGCTCCTGCTCGTCACCGACGGCCTGGTGCGGGTGCGCGGCGTGGGCGACGTCGCCGACCTCGCGCCCGGCGACTTCCTGTTCCTGCCCCACGGCCCGCGCTTCGAGGTGCACGCGCTCTCCGACGCGGCGGTGCAGTGCGTGCGGGTCGCGCCGGTCGGGGCGGACGACGGCGCCGGCGTGCTGCCCGCCGTCGTGCTCCTCACCGAGCTGCCGCAGACCGAGCCGACGGCCGCGACGATGCTGCGCTCGCTGGTGGAGGACTACCGCGCCCCGCGCAGCGTGCTGGGCGACCGGGTCGTCACGCTCGTCGCGTCGATGGCGATCAGCGCCTGGTACGCGCGCGGCTGCGCCCCGGCCCGCTGGCTGATGCAGCGCGAGGACCCGGGCCTGGCGAGCGCCGTCGCCGCCATCCACGCCGACCCCGGCCGCGAGTGGACGGTGGACGACCTGGCCCGCGTGGCGCTCGCGTCCCGGTCGGGGTTCGCCGCCCGGTTCCGCTCGGCGACGGGGCTGACGCCCGGCCGGTACCTCGCGCAGGTGCGCGTGGCGCACGCGCGCTGCCTGCTGACGGCGGGCGACCTGCCGGTCGCGACGATCGCCCGCCGCCTGGGCTACGGCTCGGACACGGCGTTCGGCCGCGCCTTCCGCCGTCACACGGGCGCGACGCCGTCCGAGTACCGCCGCGACAGCGTGCTGCGCACCAGGACCCCGCCCGCGACGGCGGCCACCGCGGCCACGAGGTAGGTCCAGCCGACCCCGACGGAGTCGACGCCGAGGCCGCCCACCGCGGACCCGAGGATGATCGCCGTCTGGAACGCCGCGACGACGAGCCCGCTGCCCGCCTCGACCTGGTCCGGCATCATCCGCGTGATCCACACCTGCACCACGTTGAGGATGCCGCCGAACGCCGCGCCCCAGACCACGACCGCGGGGTACACGAGCAGCGGCACGGCGGACGCCAGCCCGACGGCCGCGACGCTCGCGCCGACGGCCACGGGGACCGCGAGCAGCAGCACCGCGAGGTGCCGGTCGACGAGCGCCCCGATCGCGAAGTTGCCGACCAGGCCGCCGACGCCGAACAGCGCGAGCAGCACCGCGACCGTCCCGACGTCAGCACCCGGCAGCAGCGACAGCGCCGGCCGCACGTACGTGTAGCCGGCGAAGTGCCCGCCGATCACCGCGACGATCGCCACCAGCCCCAGCGCGACGCCCGGCGACCGCAGCGCCCGGCCCGTCGCCGACCAGCCGATGCCCGGCGTCGGCGTCACCGGCGGCAGCGCGACGCGCATCGCCACCGCCGTCACCACGGTGACCACCGCGGCGGCCACGAACACGACCCGCCAGCCGGCGGCGGCGCTGAGGATCACGCCCAGCGGCACCCCGGCCACCGTGGCGACCGTCGTCCCCGCGTTGACGATCATCATGGCCCTGCCCACCCGGTCCGCCGGGACCAGCTGCGTCGCGATGACCAGCGACATCGACCAGTAGCCGCCCAGCGCCGCGCCCAGCAGCAGCCGGGCCGCCATGAGCACGCCGATGCTCGGCGCGACGGCCACCAGCACGTTCGAGGCGACCGCGCCCAGCGCGAGCACCACGAGCAGCGTGCGCCGGTCGGTGCGCGGGAACAGGGAGCCCAGCACCAGGGCGGTGAGCAGCGCCGTCAGGGCCGTGGCGCTCACCGACAGGCCCACGACGCCCTCGGAGACACCGAGGTCCTGCGCCACCGGGGTGAGCACCCCGGGCGGCAGGAACTCCGCCGTCACGAGCGAGAAGCTGCCCAGGAACATCGTGGCCAGCGCGAGCCCCGCGCGGCGCGGCGGGAGCGGGCCGGGTGTGCCCGTCGTGCTGAACGTTCCGGCCGCCGCGGGTGCCGTGGCCGTGTCGATCGGGTTCGTCGTCATGCTGGTCGCAACAACGCACGGCGGCGCGCGGGCCGACCGGGACGCCGTCGGACTCGATCCAGACGCCAGGCCGGGTGCCGCCCGAGCCCACGCCCCGGGAACGCCGG
>NZ_JBHVBO010000050.1:0-21814 GCF_042668085.1 Isoptericola sp. NPDC057391
CCTCCGGCGCGCGGGGGGCGGCCTCCGCCCCCTCGGCGCGCGCGCCTGGGTGCGCGTCGCTCCCGTGCTGGGGGTCGTGTCGCCCTTCGGCTGGGTCGTGCTCGCCCTCACCGCCGCGGCCTGGTGGGCTGGCGTCGACCTGCACTGGGAGGAGTGGGCCGTCGTCGCCGTCACCGTGACGGTGGCGCTGCTCGGCGCCGTCGTGTTCGTGCTCGGCCGGCTGCGCTACGACGTCACGCTCGACGTCGCGTCCCGCCGGGTCGTCGTCGGCGACCGCGCGGTCGGGCGCCTGCTGGTGCGCAACGGCTCGTCGCGGTCCATGCTGCCGGCGGTCATGGAGCTGCAGGTGGGACGGGGGATCGCGACGTTCCCGGTGCCCCGCCTGCGCCCGGACGCGGAGCACGAGGAGATCTTCGCGGTCCCGACCCACCGCCGCGCCGTGATCCCCCTGGGCCCGGTGCGCTCGGTGCGCGCCGACCCGCTGGGACTGCTGCGCCGCGAGCTCACCTGGACCGAGCCGGAGGAGCTGTTCGTGCACCCGCGGACGCTTCCGCTGTCGGGCTCGTCGACGGGCCTGCTGCACGACCTGGAGGGCCGGGTCACCCCCGACATCTCCGACTCGGACGTGTCGTTCCACGCGCTGCGCGACTACGTGCCCGGCGACGACCGCCGGCACATCCACTGGAAGTCGACGGCCCGCACCGGGCAGCTCATGGTGCGGCAGTTCGAGGAGACCCGCCGCTCGCGGCTCGCGGTCATCCTGTCGACGCGCGAGGACGACTACGCCGACCTTGAGGAGTTCGAGCTTGCCGTGTCCGTCTGCGGGTCCCTGGGCCTGCAGGCCATCCGGGAGGACGGCGGCCTCACGGTGCTGGTGCAGCAGGGCCGCGTCCGCGGCGACCACCGCACCCGCCTGCTCGACGACCTCACCCGGCTCGAGCTCACGCCGGCGCGCACCAGCCTCGCGGAGGTGGCGCGCGTCGCGACGGCGACCGTGACGGACGCGTCCGTCGTCGCCGTCGTCGTGGGCAGCCGAGTCACCCCGACCGACCTGCGGGCCGCCGCCGTGCGCCTGCCCGTCGACGCCCGACTCGTCGCGATGCAGTGCGTGCCGGGGGCGTCGGTGAGCCGGGGCCGGGTGGCCGACATGCAGGTGCTCACGCTCGGCGAGCTGCCGGACCTGCCGAACGCTCTGCGGAGGATGAATGACTGAGGGCACCGCCCCCGGCCCGGACGACCGGACGTCGCACGCCGCCGCTCCGGGGGACACCGGCACCACGGGCGGCACCGGGCGCACCGGCGGGACCTCGCGCACCTCGGTGCGCGCCGGGACCACCCGCGGGAGGGGCCGGGAGGCCGACCGGCTGCGCGCCCTCACCGGGGCCGGCGCCGTCGACGGCCTCGTGCTGGTCGCGCTGCTGGGTGCCGTGGCCGTCGGCTTCGGCCCCGCCTGGGGGACCACCGGGTACCTCGTGCCGGCCGTCGGCGGCGCGCTCGTCGGCCTGCTGGTCGCGTGGCTGGGCGCCTGGCTGCGCTGGTCGGTGCTCCTGACGGCGCTGACGACCGTCGTGGCCTACTTCCTGCTCGGTGGCGTCCTCGCCCTCCCGGCGACCGCGATCGGCGGCGTCGTGCCGTCCCTGACGACGCTCCAGGAGCTCGCCCTGGGCGCGGTGCACGGGTGGAAGAGCTTCGTCACCACCGTCCCGCCGCTCGCGTCGTTCCCCGAGCTGGCGGTGGTCCCGTACCTGCTGCTGCTCCTCACCGGCGTGCTGGCGGGGACGATCGCGTGGCGCGCTCGCCTGGCCGCGTGGGCCCTGGCCCCGGTCGTGGTGGCGTTCGCCGGCGTCGCGCTGCTCGGCACGATCCTGCCGGCGTACCCGCTGGCGCAGGGCCTCGTGGTTGCGGTCGTCGGGCTGCTGTGGGGCTCCTGGCGGGCCGCGGAGAGCCGCATGGGCGCGAACCGCCTGCTGTCGGACGCGAGCCGGTCGGCCACGCGGCGCCTGCGGGCGCAGCGGCTGCGCGGCGGTGCCGTGCTGCTGGCGGTCGGCGGGGTGGTCGCCGTGCTGGCCGCGCCGCCGCTGGCGCACGGCGAGCGGCTCGCGCTGCGCGAGATGATCACGCCGCCGCTGGACCTGCACCAGTACACGAGCCCCCTCGTCGGGTTCCGTCACTACACGAAGGACCTCAAGGACGTCGAGCTCTTCACGGTGACCGGGATGCCGGAGGGCGGGCGCGTGCGGCTCGCGACCCTCGACGCGTACGCGGGTACCGTCTACGACGCGTCCAGCGGGGGCGCCGCCGGCGTGTTCAACCGCGCGGGCGAGGTCATCGACACCGTCGCGCCGGGCACCCGGACCCCCGTCCAGGTGACGGTCACCGGCTACTCGGGGGTCTGGCTCCCCGACGTCGGGCAGATGGCCGGCGTGCGCTTCTCCGGGGAGCGGGCCGCCGAGCTCGCGTCCAGCACGTACTACAACTCCACCTCGGGCACGGCCCTGTCCACGGCGGGCCTGCGCCCCGGCGACTCGTACGAGATCGACGCGATCGTCACGCCGCCGCCGTCCGAGGAGGAGCTGGCGTCGGTGCCGATCCTGGACGTGGACCTGCCGAAGGCGCAGGACGTGGCGGACGCCGTGCCCGCCATGGCGGCGCAGTTCGCCGCCGACGCCACCGAGCCGTTCGAGAAGCTCGTCAACATCCGCGACACGCTGGTGGCGACCGGGGTGTACTCGAGCGGCCTGGAGAACCAGCCGCCGTCGCGCCCCGGCCACTCCGCCGCGCGGATCGACACGCTCCTCGCGCAGGACGAGATGGTCGGCGACGACGAGCAGTTCGCCGTCGCGTTCGCGCTCATGGCGCAGCGGGTCGGGGTGCCGGCGCGCGTCGTCATGGGCTTCTACCCCGAGAAGGACGCCGTGGCGGCCGGTGAGCCCTACACCGTCACGGGCGGCGACGTGCACGCCTGGGTCGAGGTCCCGTTCGAGGGCTACGGCTGGGTGCCGTTCGACGTCATCCCGGACGAGGACAACAAGGTGGAGCCGCTGCCGCGGTCCAAGCAGGTGCCGAAGCCCCCGGTCCTCGAGTCGCCGGAGTCGCCCGAGGAGCCGCCGCAGGCGGAGGCGGGCGACGTCGAGGAGGACGACCAGGACGAGGACCAGTCCGCCATCGACTGGCGCCAGGTCGCCATGATCGCCGTCGCGGTCGCCGTACCCCTCGCGATCCTGCTCGCGCCCCTGCTGCTCATCCTCGGGTTCAAGCGCCGCCGCCGCGGGAAGCGGCGCACCGCCCCCGAGCTCGCCGACCGCGTGAGCGGCGGGTGGCGCGAGGTCGTCGACGCCGCGACGGACCTCGGTGCGGGCGTGCCGCGGGCCGCGACGCGCCGTGAGAGCGCCCTGCTCCTGGCGGAGCGGCTCCCGACGGCGGCACCGACCACGACCCGGCTCGCGCACCGGGCCGACGCCACCGTCTTCGGTGCGGGCGCGCCCTCCGACGAGGAGGTCGCGCAGTTCTGGGCCGAGGTGGACGACGCCGTCGGGACGATGCGCGCCGGCGTGCCCTGGCGGCAGAGGGTGGCGGCGCGGCTGTCGCTGCGCTCGGTGCGCGGCGCCGACGCGCCGTCCGTGCGCACGGTCGTCCGCCGCTGGCTCGCGGCGGTGCCCGCGGCCGTGGGGCGTGCGGGCAGGGCGGCGGTCCGCCCGGTGCATGACAGGATGGCGCGCGCCCGGCGCCGCGACGACCGCGCCCGGCGCACCCGGCGGCAGGAGGATCGATGACGACGACGTGCACCGCGTGCGGTGCGAGCGGCCAGAGCGGCGCGTTCTGCTCGGTGTGCGGCACCCCGACCGTGGCGACGGCCTACCGGACGCCGGGCCCGCCCACCGGGAGCCTGGAGGTGACCACGGAGCCGGAGCTGCGCGAGCGCACCCGCCGGGCCCCCGACGACCTGGCCGGCGGAGCCCGCCGGGGTGCCGCGGAGCCGCCGCTGGCCGGTGTCGGCCGGCGCGCGGGGGCGTACGTGATCGACCTGCTGGCGCTCTCGCTCGTCGCGGGCGTCGCCGTCGCGGCCACCGCGCTCGCCGTGCGCCTGCCGGCGCGGGTCGCGGACGCGGCGGCGGCGACCACCGCGATGGGGGCGGAGGCGGCAGTGCGCGACGCCGCGAGCGCCTACCTCGTGGTGAGCCTCGTGGGCGCCGCCGTGAGCGTGCTCGGGTGGGCCGGCCTGGCGCTGTGGGACGGGCTGGCGGGCCGGACGCTCGGCAACATCGTCCTGGGGATCCGGACCTTCTCCGCGGACGGCGGCGGCCCGGTCGGGGCCGGTCGCGGGCTGCTGCGCTGGCTCGTGCTGGCCCTGTGCGGCGTGGTGCCGCTGGCCGGGACGGTGCTGGTGCTCGTGTCGCCCACGTTCGACTCGTCCGGGCGCCGGCAGGGCTGGCACGACAAGGCCGCCCGCAGCGTGGTGCGCGACGTCCGCGGCGCGTCACCGCGCAGCTTCGCGCCCGCGTCGCCGTCCGCGCCCGGCCCGGCCGCCGAGCGGTCGGCCCCGGCGCCGGAGGACCTGTGGGCGTTCCCGGCGGGGCAGCCGGCGACGGGCGGTCTCATCACGGGCGTCCCGGGCGCAGCCGCGGCCGGGGCCGACGCCCCGCCGGAGGGTGGCGTCGAGGCACAGACCGTGCACCGCGCCACGCCGGACGCCTTCGTCGCCCCGGCCCCGGCCCCGGCACCCGCAGAGCCGGCCCCGGCACCTGTCCCGGCTCCGGACCCGGCGCCGGTCCCCGTGGCGCGGCCCGAGGCGCCGGAGCCCGCCGACGACCTGGACGACCTGGAGGCCACCCGGTTCAGCGTCTCCTCCCGGCGCAGCGCGGGCGACGAGAGCCTGCCGCCGCGGATCGTCGTCGAGGTCGCCCCGAACCGCCGGGTGCACGTCGCGGCGCGCACGCTCGTGGGCCGTCAGCCGCAGCAGGACGGCGGCGCACCCGCCACGCTGGTGCGCGTGGAGGACCCGACCCGGTCGGTGTCCAAGACGCACCTCGAGCTCCTGCCCAGCGCCGGCGGTCTGCAGGTCACGGACCTCGGCAGCACGAACGGCAGCGCGGTCATCGCGCCGGGCGGCCAGGTGCAGGAGCTGGTGGCCGGCCGGCCGGTGACGGTCGCCGCCGGCTGGGTCGTCCAGGCGGGCGAGCGGCGGCTCACCGTCGTCGGGCAGGACGCCGGAGCATGACGACGCCGGCGGTCAGGCTCGGGCTGCTCTGGGGCGCGGCGACGCACCAGGGCGCTCGACGCACGCTCAACGAGGACTCCTACCTCGCCCGCGGTTCCGTCTTCTTCGTCGCCGACGGGATGGGCGGGCACGACGCCGGCGAGGTCGCGAGCTCGGCCGCGGTCGAGGCGCTCGCGCCGCTCGGGAGCTCGGAGGTCGTGGGCGTGCAGGAGGTGCGGTGTCGCGTGCGCGCGGCGCACGACGCCGTGCGGGCCATCGAGACGGCGCCCGGCCGCGGTGCCGGCACCACGCTCTCCGGTGTGGCGCTGACCGACCAGGGCGGCGAGCCGTACTGGCTCGTGGTCAACGTCGGCGACTCCCGGACGTACCGGTCCGCGGACGGCGTGCTGGAGCAGGTGAGCGTGGACCACTCCGAGGTCCAGGAGCTCGTGGACGCCGGCCGGATCACCGCCGAGCAGGCGCTCACGCATCCCCGGAGGCACGTCGTGACGCGCGCACTCGGTGCGCCCGACGACCCGGAGCCCGACTTCTGGTTCCTCCCCGTGCGCGCCGGCGACCGGATGCTGGTGTGCTCGGACGGGCTGACGGCCGAGCTGCCGGACCGGCGCGTGGCCGAGGTGCTGATGCTCGAGCCGGACCCGCAGTCGGCCGCGGAGCGGCTGGTCGGCGAGGCCCTGGCGGCGGGTGGCCGGGATAACATCACGGTGCTCGTGGTGGACGCCACGGGGCTGACGGACGCCCTGGAGCTCACGGCGCCCCGGGACGGGCGCGCCGACCACGACGACGAGGACACGGTGCCCCGGCGGTCGCCGTGGAAGGGGGCCCTGACGTGACCGTGCGCTACGTGATCGGACCGGCGTACGCGGTGGTGCGCGGCGGCGCCGTCGTCGTGCTGCCGGAGAAGGTGACGCCGGAGCTCGTCGAGGAGCTGTGGACGGCCCTGGGGGAGCAGGCCGGCGTGGTGCCGGTGCTCGAGGTGCTCACGGGGTCGTTCGGTGCCAGCCTCGCCTCGCTCCCACCCTTCGCGATCGCGGTCGCGGACGGCCGGCGCGTGCAGGTCGCGAGCCGCGGCGCCACGTCCGTGACGGTGGCGCGGGTCGACGGGCGCGACCACGTGTCGGGCGAGGGGGTGACGACCTGGGCGGAGCGGACGTTCGACGACGTCGTCGACCTCGCCGTGCAGGTCGGCGTGACCGAGCCGGACGACCTCGTCGACGCTCGAGCCCTCCCGCTGGACGCCGGGGTGGTCCTCGTGCGCTCGGTCGGCGCCCGCCTCACCGACGACGCGCTGCCCGCGGCGCCGGCACGCCGGGCCGAGCCGGTGCCCGAGCCCTGGGAGGACGCCGACCTCGCCCCGCCGGCCGACGCGCCCGCCGCGACGCCGTCGCCCGGACCGGCCGCCGTCCCGTCGCCCGTGGCCTCGGTGCCAGGGCTCCCCGACGGCGCGGACGCCCCCGAGGCGACCATCGCTCCCGAGTCGACGATCGCCCCGGAGGCGACCGTCGCGCCCGGCCCGGCGGTGACCGCCGGCGACGTGCCGCGCCCGGCGACCGACCCGCCCGCCGCGGGTGCCGAGGAGGCCGGCGACGCCGCGGACGAGGCTCCCGTGGAGGAGACCACCGGCTACGGCCACCTGTGGGGCTCGACCGTGCACCGCGCCGTCGAGGCCGCGGCGGTGCGACCGCCGGACGAGGACGACGACGAGGACGCCGACGCGCCCGCCGACGCGCCCGCCACGGCAGGTGAGCCCGCGGGGTCCGGCGACCACGACGACGCCCCGGAGGGCCAAGCCGCCCAGGGCGATGCCGCCCCGGAGCCCGCGGCCGTGCCGGCGTCCGGCGACGCGGCGGCGACCGACGGGGCCGTCGGCCCGTCGCCGGAGACGATCGCGCCGTCCGCCACCATTCCCGGCACCGTGACCGACAGCGCGACCTCCGGTCCCGTCCCGGCCGTCGACCCCGCGGGCGCGGAGGAGGTCGACGGCAGCACCGTGCTCTCGTCCGCCATCGCGGACCTGCGGGCCGCCGCAGGTGCGCAGGCCGCGGCCGGGGCGACGCCGGACCTCGCGCCCGCGGGGCCGGGCCCGTCGTTCGCCCCGGCGCCGCAGCCGGGCCGCCCGATGATCCTGGCGCGCTCGTGCACGACGGGGCACCCCAACCCGCCGCAGCGGGACGACTGCGCCGTCTGCGGGCAGTCGCTCGTGGGCGACGCGCGGCAGGTTCCGCGCCCCGCGCTGGGCGTCATGGGCGTCTCGGGCGGGCCGCGCGTCACGCTGGACCGGCCCGTCGTCGTCGGCCGCCGTCCGCGGTCGCCCCGGGCCACGGGCGACGACCTGCCCCGGCTCGTCACCGTCCCGAGCCCGCAGCAGGACATCTCGCGCTCCCACGTGGAGGTCCGGCTCGAGGGCTGGCACGTGCTCGTCAGCGACATGAGCACCACCAACGGCACCACGCTGCTGCGGGCGGGGCAGCCGCCGCTGCGGCTGCACCCGGGCGAGCCGGTCCTGGTCGTCTCGCGCGACGTGGTCGACCTGGGCGACGGTGTGACCCTGACCTTCGAAGGGATCCTCTGAGTGAGCCGCAAGCGTCCGCCGTCCCCGCCGCCCGAGATCGAGGGGTTCGAGTACGTCTCGCTCATCGGCTCGGGTGGCTTCTCCGACGTCTTCCTCTACCAGCAGCGCCGGCCGCGCCGTCGCGTGGCCGTCAAGGTCCTGCTGCACGAGTGGACGAACGAGGGGCAGCGGGAGGCGTTCGAGGCCGAGGCCGACCTCATGGCCACGCTCTCGACCCATCCGTCCATCGTGACGATGTACGAGGCCGACGTCGCCGCGGACGGCCGCCCGTTCCTCGCGATGGAGTACTGCTCGCGGCCCAACCTGGGCGCCCGGTACCGCAGCGAGCGGCTCAGCGTGCCCGACGTGCTGCGGATCGCCGTCCAGGTCGCGGGAGCGGTCGAGACCTCGCACCGCGCGGGCATCCTCCACCGGGACATCAAGCCCGCCAACATCCTCGTCACGGAGTACGGGCACCCCGCGCTCACGGACTTCGGCATCTCCTCCACGCTCGACGACGCCGGCCTGGCCGAGGGCATGTCGATCCCCTGGTCGCCGCCCGAGTCGTTCGCCGAGCCACCGCGCACGTCGGTGGCGACCGACGTCTGGGGCCTCGCGGCCACGACCTACTCCCTCCTCGCGTCGCGGACCCCGTTCGAGGTCCCGGGCGGGTCGAACTCCAGCGCGGACCTCGTGGCACGGATCGAGTCGGCGCCGCTGCAGCCCACGGGGCGCAACGACGTCCCGGCCGCGCTCGAGCGCGTGCTCGGCACGGCGATGGCGAAGAACCCGGACGCGCGGTACCCGACCGCGCTCGCGTTCGCCCGCGCGCTGCAGGCGGTGCAGACGGACCTGTCGTTCGCCGTCACGCCGATCGACCTCCTGGACGACCGCGGCCAGGTGCGCGACGACGACGGCGGCGCGCCCGATCCCGGTGACGAGGACGAGGTCGGCACCCGCCTGCGCGAGGTCGTCTCGGTGGACCCCCGCGGGCCCGCCGCGGCCTCCGGGGGTCTGGTCACGTCGGCGCCCGCGGCCACGTCTTCGGGGTCGTGGGCCGCCTCGGCCCCGGCGCCCACCACGACCGCCGGGATGCAGGGCGCGCTGGCCGACGACCTCGGGGACACCGTCCACCGGTCGATGGTGCCGTCCGCGCCCGCCGCCGGGCAGGTCGGCGCGGTGGCGGCTCCCGCGCCCGCCGCGCCGGAGGCGCCCCGCCGAGGCCGGGCCTCCACGGGGCTCGTCGTCGGGCTGGTCGCGGTGGTGGCGGCCCTCGGGATCACGCTCTCCGTGGTGCTGTGGCCCGACGCCGCCCCGCAGCCGGGCGACGACCCGACGCCCGTCGCCGCCGGGGCCGGCGACGACCCCGCGCCGCCGGCGGACAACCTGGGCGGGCTGGTGCCCGCCGTGACGGAGCTCGAGGGCAAGGTCACGGGCGACAAGGTCGTGTTCACGTGGACCAACCCCGACCCGGTCGACGGCGACACGTACGGCTGGCGGGAGCCGAAGGCCCTGGAGGAGGCCCACTACCAGCAGGTGAAGGAGCCCACCGTCACCGTCGACAAGGCGGACGCCGGGGAGACCTGCGTCGAGGTCGTCATCGTGCGCCAGGGGGCGTTCTCGATCGAGCCGCAAGGGATGTGCGTCCCGTGAGCGACCTCGCCGTGGAGTTCGCGGGGGAGTGGTTCCGGCCCGATCCCGACGCCGTCTTCGAGATCGGGCGCGAGGGCGACCTCGCGCTGGACGACAACCCGTACCTGCACCGGCGGTTCCTGCAGCTCACGCACGTCGCGGGGCTGTGGTGGCTGGGGAACGTGGGTGCGCGCCTGTCCGCGACGGTCTGCGACGCGGCCGGGGGCGTGCAGTCCTGGCTCTCGCCGGGGACGTCGTTGCCGATCGTCTTCCCGTCGACGTCGATCGTGTTCACCGCCGGCCCCACCACCTACGAGGTGCTGGCCCGCCTCAGCCCCGCCCCCTACGCGGAGATCCGCTCCGAGGAGCCGGAGGGCGGCGCCACCACGATCGGGATGATCCCGTTCACCCTGAGCCAGCGGCAGCTCGTCGTCGCGCTGTGCGAGCCGATGCTGCGCCGCGACGGCACGGGGCTGTCCGAGCTCCCGTCGTCGGCGGAGGCCGCGGCGCGCCTCGGGTGGACGACGACCCGGTTCAACCGCAAGCTCGACAACGTGTGCGAGAAGCTCGACCGGGTCGGGGTCAAGGGGCTCCGGGGCGGCTCGGGCGGGCTCGCGACCAACCGTCGCGCCCGGCTCGTCGAGTACGCCGTGGCCTCGCGTCTCGTCACCGCCGAGGACCTGCCGCTGCTCGACGTCGCCGACGACGACCCGAAGGACGCCTCGTGAGCGGCAGCGGCGAGCGGGCTCCCGTCGGCCGGCTCACCGTGGCCGCCGCGATCGGCGCGGGCGCCGTCGCGCTCGTCGTGGTCCTGACCGTCGGGCTCCTGCGCGACGGCGTGGGCACGGGCGACCCGGCCGACGTCTGGCGGGGCCTCGGCCGCGTGCTCACGGACGCCACCACCTGGCGCGTCGTGGGCCTCTCCGCGGCGCTCGGCGCCGCGGTGGCCGCGCTCGTGGGCGGTCTCGCGCGCAAGGGGCCGCGCGGCTGAGCCGGCCGGGCCGGCCGGCGCCACCCACAGCCAGACAGAACCAGTCCTGATCGAACGACCCGAGGAGAGCGATGCGCGTCAAGGTGACGCTCCGGCGCCCCGACACCACGCACGACGACGTCGTCATCACCGCGGACGCGGGCGCGACCATCGGCGAGGTGGCGTCGACCCTCGCCCGCGTCGACCCGGGCGGCACGGGCGCCGCCGGCGCGGGCCGCCGGACACTCGAGGCCCGGCTGCCCGGCCAGGACCGACCCACCCGCCTGCCGGCCGACGCCGCGCTCGGCGAGGCGTGGATCGGCTCCGGCGCCGAGGTGGCCGTCGTCGACCTGGACCGGCCGGGTTTCGACTACCAGCCGTCCCGTGACGTGCGTGCCTCGCTGCGGTTCGCGGACGGCGGCGTGATCGACCTGCCGGAGGGGAGCTGGACGCTCGGCCGGGCGCCGGGCTGCGACGTCGTGCTCAGCGACCCCCTCGTGTCGAAGCGCCACCTGCGGCTCGACGTCTCTGACGTCGTCGACGTCGTCGACCTGGGCTCGGCGAACGGCCTCCTGGTCGACGGCGACCACGTGCAGCGGCTGCGCGTCGAGGGCAGCCAGCGGGTCACCGTCGGCGACACGGTGATGACGATCGAGCGCCGGCGGCCGCAGACCCTGT
Organism: Isoptericola sp. NPDC057391; assembly: GCF_042668085.1. Lineage (NCBI taxonomy): Bacteria > Bacillati > Actinomycetota > Actinomycetes > Micrococcales > Promicromonosporaceae > Isoptericola > Isoptericola sp. NPDC057391. The sequence continues at coordinate 11,050 of NZ_JBHVBO010000050.1, forward strand.
CCGGCGTGGCGCCGAAGGCGGGCCCGGTGCCGTTCACCCGGTCGCCGCGGGTCGAGGCGCGCTACCGGGGCGAGGAGTTCGAGTCGCCCGACGTGCCGAGCGAGACCGAGCCGCAGCCGTTCCCGCTCCTGGCCATGCTGGCGCCTGTGCTCATGGGCGGTTTCATGCTCGCCATGGGCCGCGGTCCCATGGGCCTGGTGTTCATCGCGCTGTCGCCGATCATGCTGATCGGCAACTACCTCACGCGGAACCGGCAGACCAAGAAGCGCAAGGAGCGCGACATCGCGCGGTTCGAGGAGCGGCTCGACGCGCTGCGCGACGCGCTCGGCGGCGAGGAGGAGACGGAGCGCTCGGTACGCCTGCGCGAGGCGCCGGCCACGCAGCACGTCTTCGCCGAGGCGATGCGGCACGGCCCCATGCTGTGGACGCGCCGCCCGGAGCACTGGAGCTTCCTCAACGTGCGCTTCGGCATCGGCACGATGCCGTCGCGCAACACGGTGAAGGACACGGCCAAGGGCGCGCTCATCAAGGAGTACCAGGAGCGCCTGGACGCGGTCGTGGACCGGCACGCGAACGTCTCGGGCGTGCCCGTGGTGGAGAACCTCTACGACGCCGGCGCGCTCGGCTTCGCCGGCCCGCCCGCCGCGGTGGCGGGCAGCCTCAACGCCGTGCTGCTGCAGCTCACGGGCCTGCACTCGCCGTCGGAGCTGGTCGTCACCGGCATGGTGAGCCCGGTGTGGACGCGGCACCTGCAGTGGCTCACGTGGATCCCGCACACCTCCTCGCCGCAGAGCCCGGTCGAGGGGCACCACCTCGCGGACTCGGCGAGCGGCGCGGCGCGCCTGGTCGCCGAGCTGGAGGAGCTCGTCACCACGCGCCTGCGGGCGGCCCGCGGCGGCGCCCAGCGGCGCGGCGCGATCGACGAGGACGACGCGGCACTCGAGCGGGGCGCCGAGGTCGGCGGCAAGAAGGCGGAGGCCGGCACGAGGTCGCCCGTGCCCGCGGTCGTCGTCGTGATCTCCGACGACATCGACGTGGACCGCGCGCGACTGGTGCAGCTCGCCGAGCAGGGGCCGGACGCGGGCGTGTACCCGCTGTGGATCTCCGCGGACACGGCCTACCTGCCCGCCGCGTGCCGCACCTTCGTCGACCTGGGGGAGCACGGCCCGCGCGTGGGCATGGTGCGCCTCGGGCGCTGGGTGGACGACGTCGAGCTGGAGGAGGTCGACGCCGCGACCGCACTGGACTACGGCCGCCGGCTCGCCCCGGTGTTCGACGCGGGCGCGATCGTCGCGGACTCGTCGGACCTGCCGCGCTCGGTGACGATGCCGGCGCTGCTGGGTCACGAGCTGTTCGAGGACCCGCACGCCGTGCTGGAGCGCTGGCGGCAGAACCTGTCCGTCTACGACCGCACCCAGGCGGCGCCGCGCAAGCGTGCGGGGTCGCTGCGCGCCATCGTCGGCTCGGCCGGTCTGGACGCCCAGCACCTCGACCTGCGCACGCAGGGGCCGCACGCGCTCGTGGGCGGGACGACCGGCGCGGGCAAGTCCGAGTTCCTGCAGGCGTGGGTGCTCGCGATGGCGGCGGAGTACAGCCCGGACCGCGTGACGTTCCTGTTCGTCGACTACAAGGGCGGGTCGGCGTTCGCGGACTGCGTGCAGCTGCCGCACTGCGTCGGCCTGGTCACGGACCTCTCGCAGCACCTCGTGCTGCGGGCGCTCACGTCGCTGCGCGCCGAGCTGCACCACCGCGAGCACCTGTTCAACCGCAAGAAGGTCAAGGACCTGCTCGAGCTGGAGAAGCGGGGCGACCCGGAGACCCCGCCGGCGCTGGTCATCGTCATCGACGAGTTCGCGGCGCTGGTGGGCGACGTGCCCGAGTTCGTCGACGGCGTCGTCGACGTCGCGCAGCGCGGCCGCTCGCTGGGGATCCACCTCATCATGGCCACGCAGCGGCCCGCGGGCGTCATCAAGGACAACCTGCGCGCCAACACCAACCTGCGCGTGGCGCTGCGCATGGCCGACGAGTCGGACTCCAGCGACGTCGTCGACATCAAGGACGCGGCGCACATCGACCCGGCCATCCCGGGGCGCGGCGTCGTGAAGACCGGGCCGGGACGGCTGCAGGCCTTCCAGTCCGGCTACGCGGGCGCGTGGAGCACCCGCGAGCCCGAGCGCGCCGCGATCGAGGTGGCGGGCCTGCACTTCGGCCGCGAGGAGCGGTGGGAGGAGCCGGTCGACCCCGCCGCGGTCGTCGACGACGACGTGGACCTCGGCCCCAACGACCAGCAGCGGCTGGTGGCCCGCGTCACCGAGGCGTTCGAGGCGGGCCGCCTGCCCGCGCCGCGGCGCCCGTGGCTCGACTCCATGGCGGACGCGTACGACCTGACGCGGCTGCACCAGCGCACGGACACCGAGCTGCTGATCGGCGTCGCGGACATCCCGGAGCAGCAGGCCCAGCGGCCGGTGTACTTCGTGCCCGACGTGGACGGCCACCTCGGCGTCTACGGCACGGGCGGGGCCGGCAAGAGCACCGCGCTGCGCACGCTGGCCGCGGCGGCGGGCATCACGCCGCGCGGCGGCCCGGTCCACGTCTACGGGCTGGACTTCGCGGCCGGGGCGCTGCGGATGCTGTCCGCGCTGCCGCACGTCGGCACGATCGCCCGCGGGGACGACGTCGAGCGCGTCGTCGGGCTCATGCGGATGCTGCGCGACGAGCTGCAGCGCCGCGGCGAGGCGTTCGCCGCCGTGTCGGCGTCGAGCGTCACCGAGTACCGGCAGCTCACCGGCCGCGCCGACGTGCCGCGCATCCTGCTGCTGGTCGACGGGTTCCCCGGCTTCCGCGACGACTTCGAGGTGGGCGCCGGCCGCGCCGAGTGGTTCGACGTCTTCCGGGACATCCTCAACGACGGCCGCGCGCTGGGCATGCACGTGGTGTTCACCGCCGACCGGTCCGGCGCCGTGCCGACGTACGTGCGCTCGATGGTGCAGCGGAACCTGCTGCTGCGGATGACCGACGACGGGTACCTGGCGTTCAACGCGCCCCGCGATGTCATCACCGCCGACTCGCCGAACGGGCGGGCGCTGCTGGACGGGCTCGAGGTGCAGGTCGCCGTCATCGGCGGCACGACGTCGGTCTCCGCGCAGGCCGCGGCCACGGAGAAGCTGGGTCAGTCGATGCTGCAGGCGGGGGTGCGGCCCGCCCCAGAGGTGCGGGTGCTGCCCACCGAGTACGCGGCGGGCGAGCTGCCGCCGCAGGTGGACGGCCAGCCGGTGCTCGGCCTCGACGGCATCACGCTGGGCCCCGTGGCCTTCGAGCCGAGCGGCACGATGGTCGTCGCCGGCCCTCCCGGGTCGGGGCGCAGCAACGCGCTGGTCGCGATCGGCCGGGCGGTGCTGCGCGCCAACCCGGACGCGCGGCTGTACCTGTTCGCGCAGGGCCGGTCGGCGATCGCGGACAAGTTGCCCTGGACCGAGGTGGCCACGGGCGTGGAGAAGGTCAAGGCGCTCGCCACGGACCTGCTGGCGGCCGTCCAGGACGAGGACGTCGACCCCGGCATCGTCGTGCTCGTCGAGGGCATCAACGAGTACCTGCAGTCCCCGGCGGACAAGCCGATCCAGGACCTCACCAAGGCGATCCGCAACAGCGACCATCTCCTGGTCGCCGAGGCGGAGACGGCCGGCTGGGCCGCCACCTGGCCGCTGCTCGGCGAGGTGAAGAACGGGCGCCGCGGCCTCATCCTGCAGCCCGAGAACCTCGACGGCGACACGATCCTCAAGACGTCGCTGCCCCGCGCGGGCAAGGGGGAGTTCCCCGTCGGCCGCGGCGCCTGGATCGCGCGCGGCAAGCACACGCGGGTGCAGCTGCCGCTGGTGCTGGACGAGTGAGCGGCGCCGGGGTCGATGGGGAGACCTCCCCATCGACCGGCGCCGGAGCGCTCGGCTACGGTGCTGCCCGGCGGCATGACGACGAGCTGCGTGACGACGAGGGGGAGCTGTGGCCGGGTACGACCTGTCCATCAACATGGAAGAGTTGCGCACTCTTGCCGAGGATCTGAAGACGATCAAGGAAGAGTTCGAGGGGGCCGACGACAACTCGGAGGCGGCCGCCGACGCGACCGGTCACGACGAGCTGCGCGACAAGGTCCAGGACTTCGCGGACAAGTGGCGCATCAAGCGCGAGGAGATGACCGAGAACGTCGTCAAGCTGCAGGGCATCATCAAGCAGATCGTGGACACGTTCACCGAGGTCGACACCGAGCTCGCCAAGGCGCTCGAGGAGAAGGCTGCGGACGCCACGGAGTACAAGGGGGCCACCAGTGTCTGACGCGCAGTGGCAGAAGCTCGACGGCGAGCCGACTCTCGTCCGGACCAAGGGCGAGAAGTACCAGGAGATCGCCGACGCCATCAACCGCGCGAAGGCCACGCTCGACAAGATCGTGGACGACGCGAGCACGACGGCGAAGTCGATGGACGCGACGAAGTCGCTGGCCTCCGACGTCCGCGAGGACATCACCAAGGCGACCGACCGGTACCGCTACACGGGTGAGGCCCTCGTCGACTACGCCGGGCCCCTCGACACGGCCATCTCCGACTCCGACACGGCGGCGACGAAGATCGCCGAGTACGAGTCCGAGCTCAACGGGGCCCGCATCGCCGCGAACAACGCGCAGTACCACAAGGACGGCCTGCGGGACGACGCCTCCGACGCCGACGTCGACGAGGCCAACGACGACCTGACGGCGGCGAACGATCGCGTCTCCGACCTCGAGCAGTCGCTCAGCTACTGGCAAGGGCAGTGGGAGTCTGCCAAGAGCGCCAAGGACTCCGCCGCCCGCACGGCGAAGGACAAGATCGACGAGGTCGTCACCGGGGACAAGGTGAACGGCCTCGAGGACAGCACCTGGGACAAGATCAAGCACGTCGCCGCGTCCCTGTACAAGGTCTTCAAGATCATCTGCGACGTCGCCGGCATCCTGGCGATCTTCCTGTCCTGGGTCCCGGTCCTCGGCCAGGTGCTGCTGGTGCTGGCCGCCATCGGCTCGATCCTCACGATCCTGGAGACGATCGTGCAGTTCGCCAAGGGGGAGATCGGCTGGGGTGGCCTGCTGCTCGGCGTCGGGCTGGGGGTCGCGGGCCTCTTCGGCGGCAAGCTCGCCGGCACGCTCACGGACGTCGCCAAGGCGCGCGCGATCACCAAGGCGGCGAACCTGACGAACTCGCAGACCCGCCTCGCGACCCGGCTCGCCGGCAACGTGGACGACGGCCTGCAGATGATCACGGACGCCCGGGCCATGGCGAACAACGCCGACAACCTGCTCAGCATGAAGTCGGTCCTCAAGTCCCCGTTCCAGCGCTCCGACGCGATGGCGGAGATGTTCGAGCTCCGCAAGGCAGGGAACCTGACGTTCATGGAGGGCCTGTCGCGCGCGGGCAAGGAGGCGTTCGTCTTCCCCCTGAAGAGCCCGTTCGGCGGCAGCAGCGACCTGCTGCGCAACCCGGTGCTCTACCACAACGCGGACGGGCTGGTCGGCGCGGCGGTGACGATGAACCTCGTCGACTTCGGCGCGAACGCCTACAAGGCGGGCGACGGTTTCGCCAAGGCGTTCAGCGGCGAGGACGGCTGGAAGCAGTACGAGTCGTCCGTGGGGGTCGCGGGCCCGGTCACGAACGGCCCCTACGTCAACATTGCCCAGATGCCGAGCAAGGTCGTCGACTGGGCAGGCCAGCTCGACTCGATCGTCTGACCCGGGAGCGTGCGATGAGCGGACCGATCACCGAGTTCGGCATCGGCCTGCCGGAGGGCTGGCACGTGCTGCCCTCCGGCCCGGTGGAGCCCGGCTGGGCGCAGGAGACGGCGCACGCGATCCTGGCCGGTCACGACGTGCCCGACGGGACCGCGGACGATCTCGCGGCGCGCCTGACCATGGTCAGGACCAGCGTGGACGCCACCGGGGTCACGGGGGCGAGCACGGCGGTGCTGGTGGAGAGCCCGGTGGCGGGCTTCGTCCAGGCCATGCTCACGATGGTCCTCGGGCGTCGGCTGGCGCCGGACACGTACGACGAGCAGCTCGCCCATGTGGCGGAGGGGCTCGACGACGCACAGGTCATGGGGCAGCAGGCCGTCGAGGCCACGGTGCCCGCCGGCGCGGTGCGGGGCGCGCACTTCCTCATCGGGCACCTGCCGCAGGACGAGGACGTGGCCGGCGTGCACCTGGAGGAGCGCGTCCACCTGGGGGTCTTCCCGCCGGGGTCGCCGGACATGGTCGACATCACCGTGATCGCCGCGAGCGTCGGCGTGTTCGAGGACCTGGCGAGCGCGGCCGTCGGGCTGGTGGAGGGGTTGGACGTGACGACTGGGGCGACGGCATGACGCGGCAGGTCCGGATGGCGCCGGAGGGGCTGCGCATCGTCCTGCCCGGCTCCTGGACGCGGATCCCGCTCGACGACCCGAAGCGGACGGTCGAGCACGTCAAGCGACTGGTGAAGCGCCAGGCGGGGAACGCGGACCGCCTGGCCCGCGTGCGCCGGGAGACGGTGCAGGACCTCGTCGCGTCGGCGCGCGACGCGGTCCAGATCGGCGTGCACACCTACTTCATGTCGCTCGAGATCCTGCCGGGCGTGCCCTTCCCCGCGGCGCTGCTGTTCCGCGACGAGGACTGGCCGAAGGCGGCGCGCGAGCAGGCGGCGTCCGGCGACCGTGCGGGAGCCCTCGAGACCGCTTACGAGGGCCTCGAGCTGGGCGACGCCCGCTACGGGCCGTTCGGCCGTCGGTACGAGGTGGGCTCGCAGCAGGTCGGCGAGGAGGAGATGCTCACGCTGCGGCTCGAGTACTTCGTGCCCTACCCGGACGGCTCCCGGGTGCTGCTGGCCCGCGCCAACGTCCCGAACGTGCCGCAGGCGGAGCCTTTCGCCCTGCTGTTCAACGAGATCATCGACTCGCTGGGCTTCCCGGAGCCGCAGGACCACGACGGCGACCAAGACCAGGACCAGGTCGACCGGGACTCGCCCGCTCAGATCGAGGAGCCCGGCAGGGTCTGACGGCGCGCGCGGGGCGGGTCACGCCCGCCCGCGGTCCTGCCCGCGCGCCTTGTCGGCGTCGATCTCCGCCTGGAGGCGGGCGACCTTCTCCGCCCGGGCCGCCGCGGCGTCGGGCGCGGCGGCCTCCCATGCCGCCTCCAGCTCCTTGCGGGCCGACGCGTCGCCCCCCGCCGCGCGCCAGGCCATGCGGTGCACCGCGTCCGCGCGGCCGGCGTCGCGGCCCAGGACCGTGCGGACCTGCATCACGATCTCCCCGTTGACGGGCCGGGCGTGCGCCGCGGCGTCCGCGAGAGCCTGCGCCGGGCTCGCCGCTCCGTCGGCGCGGGACCGGCCGCGCGCGAGGGCGCGCAGCAGCACCAGGCTCACCGGGGCGAGGATCAGCCCGAGGGTGACGCCGGAGGCGACCCGCCAGACGACGGAGGCCGGGCCGACGGCGAGGGTGATCCCGACGCCGACGACGACGCAGATCACGTACCACCAGAAGCCCAGGCGCTCGAGCCCACGGAACCACCCGGGCACCGGGCCGGCGAACCCGTCCAGCGCGGCGTCGACCCGGACGACGGCGTCCCCGACATCCGTCCGGCCCGGGGCCGTGACGATCGCGCGCCCGCTGCGGCTCCCGTCCACCAGCCAGTCCACGCGAGCAGTGGCTCTCTCGGTTGCCATCGAAGCCTCTCGGTCGTCGCAGGGGTGCACCCGCACGGTGCCTGACCGACTGTAGGGCACCGCGCGGTCCGTGGTGGCCTGCCGCCCGGGGTTGTCGGTACTGTGCTGGCCCACCGGAGGGGACCGGGGCCGGCGGTGCGCCGCGGCCGTCCGACGGGTCGACCGGGACCGACCGAAGAGACGACCGAGCTGGAGGTGCCGGGCATGTCGCTGTCCGAAGCGAGGACCGCCGAGGGATCCGGGCGGGGGGCCCCGCCGTCGCGGGCGGCGCTCCTGTGGCGTCCGGTCGGCTACTTCTGCCTCGCCTGGGCGTGGGTGCTGCTCTGGCTCGTCGCCGTGCTGCTCGCTCCGGGGGCGATCGTCTACGTGGCCCTGGACGACGAGATCATCCTCGGCCAGGTGCTGGGGGAGACGCCGGTCTTCGGCTGGGTGATGCTCGTGCTGGTGGTCGTCCCGATCCTGGCGGCGGTGATGGGCCCGGCGGCGTCCTTCTACCTGCCGACGATGGCCTGGCCGCTGGCCCTCCTGTGCTTCACGTACGCGTTCCGGGCGCTGCGTCCCTCGTACGCCGGGGAGCGGCTCTCGCACACGACGCACGCCCCGCGCGGAACCTCCCTGGGGCCGCCGACGATCGGCACCGTGGCGCTGTCCCTCAAGCCGCTCCGCCCCAGCCGGTTCACGGACGGCCTCATGAAGTGGTACATGGCGGGCTGGTCGCTGGAGATGCCGACGTTCCTCGCCGCGCTGCCGGCAGGGCTCGGCTGGGTGCTGCTCTTCGTCTGGGCGTCGCGCGACATCGCGGATCCCGTGCGGGTGGCCTGCCTGGCCCTCGCGGTCGTGCTCGTGCTGCTCTCTGTCGTGCTCGTGGCCCGCGCGCTGCGCAAGGACTTCCGGCGGTGGACGCCCCGCGACGCCGTCGATGGGGAGTCCTCCCCATCGACGCGTGCTCCGAGCGCCCGCTAGGGTCGTCACCGACGACGGATCGGCCGTAGGGGGCCGGCCGAAACCACGCACGAGCTGAGGAGTTCTCATGGCGAACATGAACGTCACGTACGACGAGCTGCGGACGCAGGCGGGTCAGCTGCGCAACGGTCAGCAGCAGATGACCGACATCCTGCACAACCTGCAGACCCAGGTGAACAACCTCGTGTCCTCCGGCTTCGTGACCGACCAGGCGTCGGGTGCGTTCCAGACGTCGTACGAGGAGTTCACGACCGGCACCACGCAGGCCATCGAGGGCCTCGAGGGCATGGCGTCGTTCCTGGAGCAGGCCGCGCAGACGCTGTCGGACGCGGACTCGCAGCTGGCGCAGGGCATCCGCGGCTGACGTCGGTCGGCGTACCGGCACCAGCCGGACGATCGAGGGGTGGTCCGTCTCGACGGACCGCCCCTCGACGTCTGTCTGCGAGACGGTACGTGTGCCCGAGGCACGCAGGACCGTTGGGCGAGACGATGCGTTCATCCGGTGAGACGGTTGTGGCATCCTGGGTAAGGCTGGACCCTGACAGGTGAGGTAAGCCTCACCCGATCGCAGGAGAATCCTCCTAGAATCGAACGCCACGCATCCCCGATCCGGAAGGCGTACCCCGCAGTGAGCAGCATCCGACCTCTGCGCGTCGCGATCGTCGGCGCAGGCCCCGCCGGCATCTACGCCGCGGACATCCTGTCGAAGACCGACCTCGACGTGAGCATCGACCTCTTCGAACGCCTGCCCGCGCCGTTCGGCCTCGTGCGCTACGGCGTCGCCCCGGACCACCCGCGCATCAAGCAGATCATCACCGCCCTGCACCGCGTGCTGGGCCGCGGCGACGTCCGCCTGCTGGGCAACGTGGACTACGGCGTCGACCTCAAGCTCGACGACCTGCGCCAGTTCTACGACGCGGTGATCTTCTCCACCGGCGCGATCAAGGACCACGAGCTGCCGATCCCCGGCATCGACCTCGACGGCTCGTACGGCGCCGCGGACTTTGTGTCCTGGTACGACGGGCACCCCGACGTGCCGCGCACCTGGCCGCTCGAGGCCAAGGAGGTCGCCGTGCTGGGCGCCGGGAACGTCGCGCTCGACGTCGCGCGCATCCTCGCCAAGCACGCGGACGACCTGCTGCCCACCGAGATCCCCGCCAACGTCTACGACATCCTCAAGGCCTCGCCGGTCACGGACGTGCACGTCTTCGCCCGCCGCGGCCCGGCGCAGGTGAAGTTCTCCCCGCTGGAGCTGCGCGAGCTCGGCCACGTGCCGGACGTCGACATCGTCGTCTACCCCGAGGACTACGACTTCGACGAGGGCTCGATGGCCGCCGTCGAGTCGTCCAACCAGACCAAGCAGGTCGTCAAGACGCTCACGGACTGGACGCTCGTCGACCCGTCGACGCAGAAGGCGTCCCGTCGCCTGCACCTGCACTTCCTGCACGCGCCGGCCGAGATCCTCGGCTCCGACGGCAAGGTGGTGGGGCTGCGCACCGAGCGCACCGCCCTGCAGGGCGACGGCACCGTCAAGGGCACGGGCGAGTTCCACGACTGGCCGGTCCAGGCCGTCTACCGCGCCGTCGGCTACTTCGGCTCGCCGCTGGCGGAGATCCCCTTCGACGAGCTCAAGGGCGTCATCTCCAACCGCGAGGGCCGCGTCGTCGACCTCGACGGCGAGCACCTGCCCGGCGTCTACGCCACCGGCTGGATCAAGCGCGGCCCGGTCGGCCTCATCGGCCACACCAAGTCGGACGCGTCCGAGACGATCCGCCACCTCGTGGAGGACGTCACGGGCGTGGGCGACGGCGGCGACGTCGCGACCGGCGACCTCGCGGCCGGCCGCACTGCCACGCAGGCGGACCCGCAGGCCGTGCTGGACTTCCTCGCCGACCGCGGCGTCGACGTCGTCGAGTGGGACGAGTTCGTGCTGCTCGACGAGCACGAGAAGTCGCTGGGCGAGCCGCACGGCCGCGAGCGGATCAAGGTCGTGCCGCGCGAGGAGATGCTGGACATCGCGAAGGGCCGCGCGTCCTCCTGACGCCGAGATAGAGAACCCGGACCCGCGAGATAGAGAGGCTCGGACGCCGCCGCGC